>CAMXTM010000008.1 GCA_947246775.1 uncultured Clostridium sp.
TCAAGTTTGTTGTAGTTTCTTCCAAGTTGTTCAAAGTATGGTCTAATCTGTTTTGGATAGCACCAAGTCTACTTCTTACAGCGGAAACTGTTTCAATAGCGTCTTTAGCAGCCATCATAGCTTGATTTGCTGTATCAACGTCGTCAACTCTCATTTTGTCAAGTCCAACACCAATTGCGTCAGCGTGGCAGTCATCAACATTAACGTCTAACATATTGTAGTCGTCATTTGTTTCACCAATTTGTAATCTTAAGCCATTGCCAGTACCAGCTTTGCCCTCAGCTTGTTCAAAGATATAACCATCAGTATTACCACCATCTAAGTCACCATATGTTACTTTCATGCCCAATGCTTGAGAAAGTTGTTGAGCAATAGCAGTTTGACCAGCAGTTGCTGTTGGGTCTCCAATAAGAATTGTTACATCTTTACCAAAAGCACTTACATCTACACCTGCTTGAGCAACAGCAAATTTTTTGCCATTGATTGTAAATGTAGAATCTTCTACACTTCCGCCAGCTGCATACTCTTTATCTTCAATCAAATCAGTAGCAATACCTGGTCTAGCATCTAGTCCTGCAACATTATCTCCAGCCGTTGTAGATAATTTAACTACAGTACTTGTGTGAGCAGTACCAGCACCATTATCACCCTCTACAGTAATACCACCAGCTAGTGTTGGTGTAGAAGCACCTTTTTCTTTTGCTTCAAATGTTATAGCACCAGCATTAGCTGTAACTTTATAAGTATCTTTGAAATCTTTATTCATTGCACTTGCTAAAGCGTCTGAAACCTTTGCTGCAGTATTAACAGCAGCCGCATTAGCTCCAGTTTCTACAACCTCTCCATTTATCACAAGGTCAACTTTTGTAGAATCATCAGCATTTGCTTTTAATTCTGCTACATAACTTTTATTAGTACCATCAGTAAAAGAAACTGTATAAGTTGCTTTCGCATTAACAGCATCTAAAATAGTTGCAGATTCTGCAGCAGCCATTGCTGCTGTTGTACTTTTAGCTTTAGTTGCATCAACTGTTACTACTTCATCTAAATCTGTTGTAATGCTAGCTGAACCTTTTGTGCTACTTGAGCCACCTAAGCTACCATCTAACAATTTGATACCGTTGAAATTTGTAGCGTCAGCGATTCTGTCGATTTCTTCGTTTAATTGGTCTAATTCATCTTGAATTTTTACTCTTTCAGAATCTTCATAGATACCGTTAGAAGCCTGTGTTGTCAAAGCTACCATTCTGTTTAACATAGAGTGAACTTCTGTCAAAGCACCCTCTGCTGTTTGTACTAAAGAGATACCATCTTTAGAGTTTTGTTGAGCTGTCTCTAATCCTGTGATTTGCGCTCTCATTTTTTCGGAAATTGCTAAACCAGCAGCGTTGTCAGCAGCTCTGTTAATTTTGTAGCCAGATGACAATTTTTCCAAGTTTTTAGCTAAGTTTTGATTGTTTGTTGATAATTTGTTGTAAGAGTTTAAAGCTGAAATGTTGTGTTGAATAATCATAAAATCTACCTCCATGTAGTTACGCGGGAAACTCCATTTTCCCACTAATCCTTTAATTTAATTGATAAGTTATATGTGAGAAGTCAAGTCTGTAACATCGACCGTCGACTCGAAGATGCTACATCATTGCCTTCTATTTACAATATCGGCGCTTCTTACCGAAACTTAATAGTTTTTTATAAAAATATTTAAAAAAATTTTTCTTTCCTTATAATGCGCTTTTAAGACCTTGAGAGCGCTGCTCTCGCTTGCAAGACCTTGAGAGCGCTGCTCTCGCTTGCAAGACCTTAAGGGCTTCGCCCTCAAAATACTAGACAAAAAACGACAAACATTGTATGATAATAGTGTCGTGAATTTCTCCCGACAGGAGGAGGTGAGTTTTGTGTCTGACCTCAATAATTTTATTTTGTCTGTCCTTGCAGGAATAGTATGTCACTATATCTGCAAGTACATAGACAGAAAATAATGCTTTTAGGCTTTGGAGTCTAAGGCAAAACCCCTCAAGAGTCGCAACCTCTTGAGGGGTTTTTATTGTCGTTGTTTTATGTCTGACCTCGATTTATTTCTTCATCTCTTATTATACACCAAAATTCCACTTTGTCAATAGGCAAAAAGCAAATTTCTGCACCGACCGAAGCCCTTAAGGTTTTATAGCGCGGTGATTCCGCCTGATGGTATGTCCCGCGTCACGTATCCCGCCCGCATCGTAATAATGCGTTTTTTCATCAGCTTTGCCAGATGCAGGGCGTGCGTCGCCACCACCACCGTTACCCCGCAACGGTTTGCCTCGTCCAGTAGGCACATAATATCCCACGCGGAATCGTCATCTAAATTTCCCGTTGGCTCGTCCGCTATCAGAATAGACGGATTGTTCACCATCGCCCTAGCAAGCGCTACCCGCAGACATTCCCCGCCCGATAACTCTTTTGGGTACCTGTCCGCTTTTTTGTTCATGTTCACCAAACCGAGCGCCGCAGGCACATCTTTGGCAATTTTTTCCTTTTCGACCTCCAGTACCTCTAGCGCAAAGGCAACATTTTCATAAACTGTCTTTTGCGGTAGTAATTGCGTCTGCTGCCACACAATCCCTAGTTTTCTCCTAAAATATGGCAATTCTTTTCTTGCAATCTGTGATACCTCTTGCCCCATCACATAGATTTTGCCTTGCGTTGGCTCTATCTCTTTTGTCAGTAGTTTTAGTGATGTACTTTTGCCGACTCCACTCTTGCCTACCAAAAATACAAACTCGCCCTTTTCGATTTCTAAGTTAAAGTTATTTAATCCTACTGCCTTATTTTCATATATTTTTGTCACGTTCTGAAAAGATATTTCCGCCATACATTCGCCCCTTTTTACCATAATAAAATCTTGCTATACATTATACGCCAAAAATGCTATAATAATTACTGCAATACCTTGCAGAAAGGAGGCATGACATTTTTGCGCTATTTGAGACTGACACTTGTTTTTATTGTCACTTTTATATTGTCATATATTGTCTGCTTACAAAAAATACCAAAAACTAGCTTCTCTTATTATAAGCAGTATTTATTAGATTTTCAAGTTCCTCCCCTTGCTTTTTTGGACAAGCAATATGTCAATTTTCGACCTCGCCCTATCCCAAAAGCAAGCAAGGACTTTTCACAAAAGCAAAAAAAGCAACCACTGTCTATTTATAATTTAACTTCACAAGACGAATTGGCGGCTTCTGATACCACAGAAACCACTGCCTACACATTAGACAACATTACTTATTTGACAGGCACAGCACGCAATATTGTCTACCTAAATCAAGCTGACCCCCGTTGGGGCAACAAAATGTACGGCGGCAATGACCCTATTGCAAAATACGGTTGCGGTCCAACTGCGATGGCTATGGTCGTTTCCAGCATGACAGACAGCCTGGTTTTTCCTGATGCTATGGCTGATTGGTCACGCACACATGGATATTTCGCTTACGGCAGCGGTTCATACCATTCCCTAATACCAAACGCTGCGGAGGCTTTTGGGCTGCAAGCAACGTCTATTACGGACTATACTTACGATGCCATCAGAAAAGAACTTGCTACAGGCAAAATTATCGTTGCTCTGATGAAAAAAGGTCACTTTACTACCAGCGGTCATTTTATCTTGGTGCATGGCACAACCTTAGACGGCAAAGTGCTTATCGCTGACCCGATGAGCTTGGATAATAGCCTAAAGGCTTGGGACATTGATGTCCTAATCAATGAGCTAAAATTGGGCGCAACAGGAGGCGGTCCTCTCTGGGCAATTAGCGTACCCTCTCCTTAATTTTTAGTGCAAATACAGGCAATTTTTGCTTGTATTTGTACTTTTTTTTATTTGATATTGTTTTTTACATAAAAGGAGTCTTTCCCCAGCAGCCGCTGATTCATTACCTTATCCTTTTCTATGACTCCTTTTAAAACATTCCTAATTCTTAAGCTAATCAGCATCAGCATTTTTTCATCTTGATATTCTGTATCCATTGCCTGCTCTTGCGTATCTATTTTTAAAAGCCCTTTTAAATAATAATACAGTTCCTCATCGCCGCTTGTTAAAATTTTTTCTGCCTGCTCATCAATATCGTCAATTTGTTCCATTACCTCCATGCGCATATTCATAAACATACTGGTAGAAACTTTGTCATTTCTTTTTAAGGAATCTTCTATATCATTTGTGATACTTTCTATTTTTAGCATTTGCTCATACTTTTTTTTCATCAGCACAGTTAAACTTGCAATGCATTTTTCTTCTATCATATCAAAACTCCTTTCCTAAAATAAAGACGGCAGAATTTCTGCCGTCCATATTATTTACTTGCTTTTTGCTGCTCTTTCGCCGCTATTGATTTTATCCGCTTCCTTAAAGGTATCCCTTAGTTCTATAATGAGCGGCTTAATTTCTGCTATCACTTCTGTTTTTCTGCCAGCAGACAAACGGGCTAGCTCAAATTGAAAATATTCATACATTCTCTCTAAATCTTTGCTAACAGCATACTTTTTATCCAATGTACTTGATAAATAGTCCACAATTTCTCTGCACCTTTTTACAGATTCATCAAAAAGTGTATAGTTTTGATTTTTTAAAGCCATTTCTGCTCTTGTTAATCTCTTAATTAATTCATCGTATAATAATATCAGCATTTCTGCTTTTGTCATTGTATTTATAGATTGGGTTTTATATTGTTGGTATCCGTATTGATTCATAAATCAGCGAACCTTCCCTTTCATCAACTTTTTCTCTCTTACTACAACAGTATTAGCCTGCAAATTGTTGTGTCAACCAGCTACTTTGTGAACTCATTTGTGACATTAATACTTCCAAATCCGTAAATTGATTGCTATATCTTGTTCTTTCTGATTTCAATCTTTCATTTAATGCCTTAATGATGTCATCAATCTCTTTCATTTCTGTCAAAAAGCTATTGCTCATCAAGGACAATGGCGCACTCTTATTACCAGCTCGTTCAATCAAAATGCCTTTTGTAGCACCTGTTGTTTTCGCATATTTTTCACAAAGGTTATTCATGCTTGTCATAACACCATCAAATGCGTCTCCTGCGTTTTTCTCGCCTGCAAAAAGCTTAGAAATTGCTTCAGGGTCAGCCTCTACAGCCGCTCTAAATTTTTCTTCATCAAATGAAAGTTTGCCGTTTTCAGCCCAATCGCTTGACATTGTAATACCTGCATCTTCCAATGCTTGTATATCTGTATTAATAAATATCATAGCCAATTCGTCTGATAAGGAACGAATATCAGAGTCGTTGAAAAGCATACCTGCTTTTGCTTTTTCTTCCCACAGCTTAATCTCATTTTCTGTCATATCCTCTTTTTGTTCATCTGTCAATGGTGGGTAGTCTCTGTCACGTTTTGTTGTTAATTCTTTGTTAACCAATTCTATCAGCTCATTGTAGGCATCTACCATCTCTTTTACAGCGTCAACTGCTTTGTCACTGTCTACGTTTGCCTCAAATGTTACTGCATCTTCCATAGCAGCTACCTTGTCAATATTTCCATTTTCATCATATCCAAATTTGCCGCTAACTGTAATATCTAAACCGTCTATATCAAAGGTATTGGTGTCTCTTACGATTTCCATAGGCTCTTGACCATCACCAAAGTCTACACAAATAATCGCATCTTGACCTGCTTTTAATTCAGAAGTCATACCATTTCTATCATAAGTTGTAACTACTTCCTCTTTGATTCCTGCTGATAATTTTTCAATAAAGTTACCTTTTGTATCACTAATATACTGGTAGCTTGGATTATCTAATGTATACTCGCCAGTATTTGCATCATATTTCATTTTTATGCCTAAACTATCAAGGTCAGAATCGCTATTGATTGCAGTCATAATATCATTTAGACTATCAGTCTCTTTAAATGTGTATGCTTTAAGACCAACTCTAAATTCAAAACCTTTACCTGTTGTACCATCGCTAAAAGTTACATCTTCTGCTTCTAAACCGACTACTTTTGTTTCTGAATTTTTTGTGCCAAACAAGGTAGATGCCAAGTTTCCGCTTACATCTTGAATATCAATTTGTCCTGCTGCACCTGTAGCGTTTGCTTTAATGGTAAAGCTATCTGATGTTTCATTATAGCTCATGGTTACGCCAGCGTCTGATTTATTGATTGTACTAATAATATTAGAAATCTTTTCATCTTCTTTAAACTGGAATTTTTCACCATTGATTGTAAACTCGTAACCTTTGCCTACATATTCGTACTCTACGTTGCCATCTTTATCTTTTACTTCATTGCCTTTTGCATCTAATTTTGGAATCTTAATCTCTGTTGCTGCTGACAATCCACTAGCTCCAGTCAATCCAGACTCTTTTACAGAAACAGTTGTATTGATTCTATTGGATTCGCCATAGTTCATGCCTAAAACGCCATTTTTACCTAATACGTTTGCTCCAGAAGATACTACTTTAAAAGTAGAAGATGCATCTTTTGTCTTAAATGTCAATTTTCCTGAAGAACCACTTACACTATCTGAACCAACAATAATTCTGCCTTTGCCAAATTCTTTGTCAATTTTTTCCTGCATTAAGTCCTTAAATGCATCAAACTCATTTGTATATCCAGGGTGAGCCTCCATATAATCTTTTAATTCATCTATCTTGTCAACAACGTTTCCATCTGCATCTTTAACTTCTTTTCTTACTGGCAATGTAATTTTCTTTGTTGTGCCATTATAAGAAAAAGAGATACTTTGTCCACTTAATATATCTTTTGTGTTTACTTTTTTCTTTAAACGGCTATCATCAGCAGCGCCCTCACCTGTTTTATAGCTATTTCCTACAATTTTTTTGGATTTGAATGATGTTCCTTTTTCCAATCCTAAATTCTTTAATGTATCGCCATCGCCACTTGTAATTTCAAAAGAGCCATTATAGCCACTATCTTTTTTAAATACCAATGCGCCATCATCGCTTACACTTGCTCCAACTTTAATACCTTTAGCATCAAATTCTGTATTGATTTTATCTGCTACCTCTTTCATATCCTTTGCGCCACTAACATCTACAGTATATGTCTTTTTATCATATGTAAAAGTAATATTCTTATTTGTTGCATTATCAGGAGATAAATTAGCTGTACTTCCTGTAATTTGGCTTGTTTCTTGGTTAATTTTAGACTCTGCTGCAATACCTAATGTTTTTAAAAGGTCGCCTGTACCGCTTGTAATCTCAAATGCATTACCTGCATAGCCCTCATCACTTTCAAATGTCAATGCACCATTCGCATCTACGCTTGCATTTACTCTAATCTCTTTTGCGTCAAACTGCTCATTGATTGCTTTTGCCACATCTTCCATTGTGTTAAATTCATCACTACTAGAAAAACTAATCGTATAAGACTTATCACCAAATTTTACTCTCATACTAGTACCTGAAATAGAACTAACACTCGCATCTGCGCTTAAGTCAAATACGCCTGTTTCCATCACTTTATCAGATGCACTTCCTACATTCATACTTGCACTAGAAGCCATTTGTTTTACGCCCAGTATAGACAGGGATTCTGCTGAGTTAGATGTACCTGTCGCTTTAATATATTTACTATTTACTCCAAATGTACTAATTTGGTTTCTATTGAAAAAAGAACTGCTCAAAAGATTGGTTGCTGGATTTGTAAATGATGTAAATTTATTTTTAAAGTTTACCAACAAATCACTAATAGAACGCATTGTTTCTGTTTTCCATTCCAAGAGCTGTTTCTTTTGCTGCTGCTTCGCAATCTTTGACCTTGTTGAAGCAGTCATATTCTCAATCATTGTCTCTGTATCCATACCGCTGACTAAACCACTAATTTTATTATTATAAAAGCTATTGGTACTGCCAGCACTTGTTGTACTATTTACTGATGCCATACGCAAACACCCTTTCTGTAAGTTATTTTATAAATATTTCATTTCTTTTTTATTTTATCCTCTATACTTATTTATCGACATATAGTATACTTTAATTAAGATTAATTTTAAAATAAATGTTGTTGAAATTCACATCTTTATGTTTTTATTATTCTCTATATGATGTTTTTATCACTAAATTATTACATTTCAATCACTTTTTTTAAAGGGGGTCTTATTATGTCAACAAAGAAAAATAATAATATAAAATTAGACGAAAATTCTCATGTTTCCGAAATCATAAAAGAAAAATTGACCGAACTCCTAGAGCCAGAACAACAAAAAGACGAAAACAATACTCCATCACCACAACAATCAGCACCAGCGCAACCTAAAACTACAGCCAATGGCATAGAACAAAATGTAACAGAAGAAGATTTTGAGCATGTCCTCAAAAATGACGAAAGAGAACGAGAACTACACTCTGAGGGTTATGTCTATATCAATGTTATAGAAACATTCGTAAAAGAAATTATCGCAGACTACATGACACAATACGGCTCTTGCACCTGCAATCATTGCATTATAGACACAATGGCGCTCGCTCTTACCAATCTGCCCTCCAAATATATTGTGGCAAAAAAAGGAAATCTTTCGCCTCTACTTCATGTGTATCGCAAAAAATATTTTACTGAAATCTCTACAGAAGTATTAAAGGCTTGCTTGACTGTATCTAAATCTCCCCATCACAGCAAATAGTCACACAAAAAAGGCTTAAGGGTAACACCCTTAAGCCTTTTTTTCTTATATATCACTTATGTCATCTATACCGTCTGATATGCTATCTCCTATGATTTCCTCTATTGTTCCATCTTGTCCGTTCTCCTGTCCGCTCTCATTCTCTACATCTTGTATTGTTTCCCAGATGCGATTTACTTCCTCTACACAGTTAAAATATATCTGTGCAATCATATTCGTTGGTATGCCCAAAATATCAGCGTAATTGGTGATATTTTGCCAATCTGCTCTCTCATAGCACAATACCAAGTCTAACAACAACGAACAAGGTCCTTTATGATATACCAACGCTTGCTTTAATTCCTCTGAAATTGGTATGTCCTCAAAAATCTCTTCTAATGTTGCATCAATTAAACTACCCATTGTAGAAAACATTCCCATAAGATATGCTTCATTTTTTGAAATAGGTAATGTATTATTATACTCCATCAGCTCAGCCGCAAAATTTGCCCTCAAGAAAGAACGTTTTAATACATCTTCTGAACCAAATTCTTTATCTCCTTTAAAACTTAACAGATATATCCATTGTTTTAATTGTCCTAATCCCAGTGTTACCAATGCCTGACGGATAGAAGATGTTCTATTCCTTAATGCAAAATATACAGAGTTTACCATCTTTAACAAACCATACGTCAATGCCGCATCTCGAGAAATGATTTGCTCTATCATTTCTACATCTGGTTCATCTTTTGTTACTTCTACTACCAACTGGAAGAAATTACTTTGCAAATAGTCGGTTTTGTTTGCTTTTGTTTCTACTTTTTCCGCTACATACTGTCCTTGAAAATAATCTGCTCCCAACTGTTTCGCTAAGTCATATTGCTTTTGTGTCTCAATTCCATACGCAATACAAATTTTATTAAAATTCTTAGCCAGTTTTACTGTGTTTTCCAAAGATACTGCTTCATTCTTTCCAAAATCTAATTTAATATAGTCCAAATATTCCATTAAACCAAAATACCTTGGCGCAAATTGAAAATCGTTAATCGCAAATTTATATCCTTCTTTACGGAATCTTTGTATCAATGTTGTCGCCAACGGATGCACAATCACATTGTCCTCAATTTGTATTACCAAATCATTTTGTTTAAATATCTTTGGCGTATTTTTAAACAATAAATTAGGCGTAAATGTCATAAATGTAATTTTATCACTAAATATTTTTGTGTTATTTTGTGCTAAAAAATTGGAAATGGAATCCGCTGCTGCATAGTCATTCGTTTGATTATACAAGCCACTTCCTCTTTCTTCTTGAAATAATATCTCATATCCAAACAGATTGCCCTGTTTATCTTTTATAGGTTGTCTTACAACATACTTGTTCATATCTTTTCCACCTCATTTTAAGCCTTTAGCTAAAACCTTGTTCATTTTTATAGAATTTATACTTTTCCTAAATATTATGTTTCTTTAATAATTCATCAATAACTTCTACCAAATGACCGATTTCTGGCTTAGAAAGTTGTTCATCTGCTCCCAACTGTTTTCCTTTTATTCTCATTTCTTCATTGATTAAGGAGGAAAATATAACAACAGGAATTTTTTTCAAATCTGGGTCATCTTTTACCAATTTTGTTAGTCTATGACCGTCCATTCTTGGCATCTCAATATCGGTAATAATCAAAGACGCTTTTTGATAAATATTTTCTTCTTGTCTTATACTCTTTAAATACTCCCAAGCTTCTTCTCCATTATCAAATTTTATAACATTTTCATACCCCGCTTTATACAAGGAGTCCCTTATCAGTTTCGCAAGCAACACAGAGTCCTCTGCCATAATAATAGGTTTTTTCGTTTTACTTCGCAATCCCATCTTTTCGATTTCTTCAATTTGTATGCCCGTTTCAGGTGCTATCTCTGAAACAATCTTTTCAAAGTCAAGAATCGTTACCAACACGCCATCTGTTTGCGCAATGCCCGTCGCAACGCCTTCCTCTCCTCCTGATATTGTCTTATCTGGTTTTTGTATATCGTTCCAGGATATTCTACTGATTCCTACCACGCTATGTACTCGAAATGTCGCAAACATTTTATTGAAATTTGTTACAATAAACAAATCTTTTTCATCTTTCTCACTCTCTTTGCCTGTCAAGTATTTTGGTAGGTCAATTACTGTCAATACTGTCTCTCTTGGTTTAAAGATTCCCTCTACTACAGGGTGTGAATGAGGAATTGGTTTTACTTTATCTGACATCATGATTTCTGTCACTTTCGCTACGTTAATGCCATACAATTCCCCATAAATCATAAATTCCATAATCTCTATTTCATTTGTACCAGACTCTAATAAAATCTCACCTTTCGTCTTTCTCATCGTCCAAATGCCCTCCCATATTTTTTTTTGAACAAATGCTTTCCTCGTTTTTACAAAATATTTTATATACTTCTTAAAATAACGGATAGGTTGCCCCTACTCTTTTTACTGTATTTTAATGGATACATCTCTATTCCTCCATTAAACACAATTTCACTGTCCGTTACAATTACTATTACAAAGTACAAAATAATTATTTTAAAAAATAAAATCCCTTTTCTTATTTATATCGACTAAAAAACATAAAATATAACTCTATCCCTATTATAAATTTATATTTTTATAGTCTATTACAAAATGCAATCTTAATCTTGAGCATAGACAACTTACACAACAGAAGCTATCTATGCTCAAGACTTAGATTTTAGAGAACCAATTCTTTCCTGCCAAAAGAACGCACAACTACCATTCCCGTTTCTGCATCTAATAGCAGCGTTCTCGCATAATTTGAACCTACATCTTCTCTTGAAACTCGTACTCCTTCTTTTGCCAACACCTTTTTTACCGTTTCTATATTCCTCTGTCCAATATTGCCTATAGAATTATTGCCCTGCACTTCAAACATTCTCGCGCCACCTGCAATCTTACAAACCATACGCGCTTTTACTCCCCCAAATACCTCCATTTTGCGGAGAGTGGCTGGTATCCCTGTATCTGCATACTTAAATACATTACTATTACCGCTCTCCATATTATTTGGTAACATAATATGCACCATTCCCCCCAAACGAATCATTGGGTCATAAAAACAAATGCCAATACAAGAACCTAAGGCATATGTAATGAGTTTTCCTGGACCACGACAAATCTTCATGTCGGCAATTCCCACAACTAATTGTTTATCACTCATTTAAAACACCTAATTTCTTTAAAAGATAATTTAAAGATGGTATATCTGGCATTAACAACAAATTACTATATACCTCTTTATCTTCTACTACAAACTTTCCATTGATAATCATCAGTTTATCCGTTTGATGCCCAAATTCTACCATCGGTACTGACATAATCCCCCCCAGCATATTTACTGACATCGCTGGTACAGACAAGTTAATCGAAATTCCTGTTAACTTTGATATTGCACTGACATAAGATGAAATCATGATATTTCCTATTTCTACCAACGCTGATATCTCCAAATCCCCCAATTGGCTAAAATCATTAATTTTCGCTGTCAACACATGCTCTAACATAATGTTAATCAAATCTAAATTTTGTACATACAACATAACACCATTCAGTTCCCCTGATATATGCACCAATACCCCAGAAACAACCATCTCAGGGTCGCCTAGTTTTGTAATTGCTTCATTAAATCCCAATATTTGCACTTCTGGCATCGTCATTTTTATTTTTCTATTCATCATCTGAGACATCGCCGTTGCCGCATTTCCTGTGCCAATACTCCCTATCTCCCTCATAACATCTATCTCAAGGTTATTTATTTCCTCATACTTTTTCATGCATGTTCCTCCTAGCAAGTTGTCTTATGTTTAAGACCTCAATCCATTAATGGTCGTTTCTACTTCATCAGAAGTTTGCACCATTCTTAGCGAATACTGATAGCATCTTTGTGCTTCAATCATTCTTGTGATTTCTTCTCCTAAATTTACATTGCTCATCTCAAGCGCTTTATGCTCTAACATGGTTGCATCACTTACCAATGCAGTTGGTTCGCCATCTTTTTCCGCTGGTACAAACTCTGTTCCTCTTACACTCTCCATACCATTTGTAGAAGGAAATACATATATTCCTATTTGTCCTATCAAATCCTGTCCTGACACCATCTCTTGTGGACCTGGTATCTCATTTTCTGCTGCTTCTGGTACTGTTCCTACAATAATCGGATTTAATTCTGCATCTAATACTCTCTTACCATTTGATGTCTGCAAATAAAAATTACCATCTGGTTGCAATGATGTCATAAAACTACCATTTCTTGTATAGGTAATCTCTCCTGTTACTGGATTTTCTATTGCAAAAAATCCATCTCCCATAATCATATAGTCATATTCTCTACCTGTTGTAGCAAGATGTCCTGGTGTAAAATCTAGGTCTGTCTTTTCTACATGAACACCCGCTCCCGCAATATATTCTGTCTGCTCTCCATTGATTGCATTTAAATTACTATAAATACACTCCGAAAATGTTGATGGTTTTCTCTTATATCCATGTGTATTTACATTCGCTATATTATTTCCTATGATATTTAATCTCTCTTGATGTGCTATAGCCCCTACAGCGCCTGTATAAAAAGAACGGTCCATACTATTTAACCTCCTATACTATTTTTTATTGCACTCTACCAATTTCTGTTGTCGCTTTTCCTAATAACTGGTCATACATTCTTAATACCTGTGCCGCACTTTGCAGCGCTCTCTGACTAGCCATCATATTTGTCATCTCTTTTACCATGTCTACATTGGATTTTTCAAGCGTCTTCCACTCTATAGGTGTATCAGTAGGCACTGGCTGCCCCCCTGTTGCAATAAACAAACCCTCTTGTTTTGATTTCTGTATGTTATTATAGTCCTCAAAATCTACTATGCCGAATTTTCCCAATATTGTAGCACCATCTGATGTTAAGATTGTTCCATCTTCCATCGCCTGTATATCATCTGTGCCAACAAAGATGGGCTGATTATCTTCTCCTAATACACGCCCTGCGTGCTGCAATGCAATATAGCCCTCAGCATCTACGATAAAAGCACCATTTCTTGTATACATCAATCCCTCTTGTCCTTGCACTTGGAAAAATCCTGGCCCTGTTAACGCAAAGTCCATATTCATATCCGTTGGGTCAAGTGTTCCTTGTGTATGGTCTGTTATTGTAATCTCTCCCGCTGTAATCATAGACGTTGTTGTACCCAGTTCTTGCCCATCATTATGATTGATATTACCATACCTTGAAAACATCTCATCTTGAAATGTTGTTGTAATAAATTCATCAGATTTAAAACCTGGTGTGACTGCGTTTGTCATATTATTTCCTATTACTGCTAAATTCCTATTTTGCGTAAGCATACCTGATGTTAAATCATAAAATCCTTTTGTAGACACACCTATCCGCCTCCTTATTCTTTTTCGTCAAAAAAACGCTGCATATAATTTCTTAATTTTCGTATCGCATTTGCGTGAATTTGAGATATTCTTGGTTCGCTTACTTGCATTACTACTGATATCTCTTTCATATTTAACTCATTGATATAATATAGAGAAAGCACCATTTGCTCTTTCTCCCTCAAAGATGCCAAGCCCTCTTTTAATGCCTCTGCGGTTTCCTTTTTTTGCAAATATTGCTCTGGCAACAACTCATTCGTATTCTTTAGGATTCCTCCAGATTTTTGCCCGACACCTTCTTCTTCCATAAGCATATCCAGCGAAAGTAAATTAAATGTACCCGTCTTACCTAAATCTTCTTTATATTTTTTGACACTGATTTGCAGATAATCCGCTACTTCTTCATCAGTTGGTGTTCTCCCCAACTGATGACTCAGCACATTTTGCGCTTCTTCTATCTCTTTCGCACTCTTTCTAATACTCCTTGGCACCCAGTCCTGTTTTCGAGCAATATCTATTATCATTCCTCGAATCCTTTTTGATATATAAGTCTCAAATTTTACGTGCTTATTGATGTCAAATTTATCAATCGCTGTCATAATTGCTAAAACACCTTCGTTAATTATATCATCAATTTGGGAAAAACCCAAGTAGATTCCTCGCATTTGCATAGCAATATTTTTAACAATATAGATATATCGCAGCACCAATGTTTGTTTGATTTTTTGGTCATTGGTTTGTTTATACAGTATAAGCAGCTCTTCATTTGTCTTCGTATCCAATTCTTTTTGAGAAAGCATACCTATCTCCCCTGTTCCTGTTGCTTATTTTATGATAATACAATATTACCAATTGCTTGTATTTGTACATTGTTCGCAATTTCATTAAATGAAAGTACATAAATATTTGGAAAAAATTGCTCTATTAGCTTATAAAAATAAGCTCTTACTACGTTGCTCGTTAATATAATTGGTGTCTGTGAAAGCTCATTAAATTTCTTCATTTGCTCACTAATCTGTCCAATTAATTTTTGCATTAAGTCTGGACTCATTGAAATATAAATACCTTGTTCGCCTTTTGTCAGTCCCGCTATAATCGCTTTTTCTACTTCTGCGTCCAATGTGATAACTCTCATTTGTCCGCCCTCGCAGAACTTTCTTGTAATTGTACGTTTTAATGCAATACGTATGTTTTCTGTAATCGTATCCAAATCTCTTGTCGTTGCTGAAGAATCGACGATTGTTTCCAATATCGTCTCCATATCCTTAATTGGCACGCCCTCTTTCAAAAGATTAGACAATATCTTCTGAAATGCTCCATATGTTAACACATTAGGAAAGGTTTCTTCGATTAAGTCTGGTGATACTTTCTTTGTATTCTCTATCAACTGCATCACTTCATTCCTTGTTAACAATTCATATGCGTGCTTCTTCACTGTCTCAGACAAGTGTGTCAGCATAACTGACAGCGGGTCAATTACGGTATAGCCATATATTTCTGCCATTTCTTTATTCTCTGGTGTAATCCATTTACTTGGTATACCATAAGATGGCTCTATTGTTTCAATACCATCAATTTCTCCTGCTGGGTTTGGTGGCTCTAGTGCTAAATAGTAGTCAATCAATATTTCACCTTTTGCTACTTCCTCTCCCTTAATATTAATAACATATTGATTTGTATTCAAATTAGAACTATCTCTCAAACGAATAGACGGAATGACAAAACCCATATCTTGCGCATACTGTCTCCTAAATATGACAATACGTTCTATCAGTTTTCCACCACTTGATTCATCTACCAGTGGTATCAAACTATAGCCAATTTCCATTTCAATAGGCTCTACATTTAACAAGGAATACACATTATTGATGTCCTTATAAAAGTCATTTTCACTCATTGGCATTGGTTCTTCTTCTTCCATTGGTGCTGCCCCCACAGTTGCCCCACCGGGTGCAGCCATAGTCGCATCGGCTGCTATCAATGCTTTCATTCTTTGGGAAGCTCTCCAACCAATCGCTAATAATATTGCTCCAACTACAATTAACGGTACATGTGGCATACCTGGTACAACTGAAATCGCTGACATAATGCCGCCACCCATCATTAATGCTTGTGGCTGTGCTAAAAATTGTGTCGCTACGTCATTATTTAAGCTGCCATCGGATACTGCCCTTGTTACTATCATACCTGTTGCTGTGGATATTAAAAGTGCTGGTATCTGCGAAACAAGTCCATCACCTATTGTCGCAATAGAATACACTGACAATACTTCTTGAAATGTCATTGTAGACTGTACCATACCAATGATTGTTCCTGCTATAAAGTTTATCGCTGTAATGATGATGGACATAACGGCATCGCCCTTTACTATCTTTGTCGCACCATCCATAGAACCATAAAAGTCCGCTTCTTTTTGTATTTTATATCTCCTAACACGAGATTCTTCTTCTGTAATTAAACCAGAACTCAAGTCCGCATCAATTGCCATCTGTTTACCAGGCATAGCG
>CAMXTM010000009.1 GCA_947246775.1 uncultured Clostridium sp.
TTGAAATTGGTGCTGGTTCATGACCGCGTGAACTGCTCCTCTCAAATATTAGAAATGCTAAAAACAGATATTATAAAAGTAATATCTAATTACATGGAAATTGACGAAGATGAATTAGATATTCAAATCACGCAAACACAATCTGATGATAATATGGGTACTGTACCTGTGCTTTATGCTAATATCCCTATCAAAAGTATGAGAAAGGTAAATCAAGATTAATTTTTACATATGTTTCTTGAAACTGCAATATAAAAATGATACAATAATACTATCATTAGCAGAGAGGAACAATATGATATGAAACAATTAAATAAAAATGAATTTTTCGCTCTATCAGAAGCGGATTGCATTGAAATTCAAAATAAATTGTCTCATAAAGTAATACAACACAATATCATTCCATTAGAGTCTATTGAAACAGTTGCTGGTGTAGACATTGCTTACTGGAATCAAAAAGATATAGAATTAGCAGTGTGTTGTATTGTAGTTATTGATTTTAAACACAAAACAATTATCGAAAAACAACATACAGCAGGAAAAATCAACTTTCCTTACATTGCTGGCTGTTTGGCTTTTCGAGAGCTTCCTCTTATTATTGAAACAGCCACAAAACTCAAACACAAACCAGATATATTTCTATTTGATGGAAATGGTATTTTGCATACCAGATATATGGGATTGGCTACACACGCATCATTTTATTTAGAGTCACCCACCATAGGCATTGCAAAAAAATATTTTAAAGTAGAGGGAGCAAGTTTTTCTACTCCTGACAATATTGCTGGCTGTTATTCAAACATTATAAAAGACAATAAAATATTAGCAAGAGCAATTAGAACACATAAAGATGTGAAACCAATATTTGCCTCTGTGGGCAACTATATTGATATAGATACTGTAACAAATATTGCACTCACATTAACAGACAAACAAAGTCATATACCAATTCCAACTAGATATGCTGATTTAGAAACTCATATCAAACGCAAGGAACTGATGACTTCTACTTTTTGTTAAAGTTACATATTCTATTTTTGTTTATTACAGACCGAATTGTTTTTTTCGGTCTGTCATTGTTTTATGACATATATTTATTTTCTTTATAGGAGGTTTATGAAGTATGTTTACTGAAACAAATATCAAAAAGCAACTTTCTAATTTAGACTTTTGGCTCATTGGTGCAATCTGTATTTTATCCGTATTTGGTATTGTCTGTATTGGCAGCGCAACACACATCAATTTAGGCGCTGACCCAGGCAATTTTTATAAACAAATGGTTTGGTTTGCTATTGGACTTGCCTTAATGATTGCTGCTTCTCTTGTAGATTATGAAGCCTTATCTCAATTTTATGTGCTTTTTTATTTATTAAATATACTGATGTTAATTGCTGTACTATTTTTAGGAACAAATGTAAACGGTGCTACTCGTTGGATTTCTCTTGGTCCTGTCAGTCTGCAACCGTCGGAATTTGCAAAGCTAATTATGATATTTTTTTTAGCAAAATTTTTAACAAAAAAGCAAGAACAAATTAATCAGTTTTCAACATTGTTATTTGTTTGCATCACTGTTTTAATTCCTGTTGCTCTCATACAAGAGCAACCTTCCCTTTCCGCAAGTCTTGTACTTCTTGCTATATTATGCATTACACTATTTGTAGCAGGTATTGATTTTAAAATTATTAGACTTGTATTATGCATTGTTGTACCTTGTATTGCTTTTGTATTATGGGACGTAAGCCGGGAAACGCCTTTGATTATGGACCAAATACTAAAAGAACATCAATTTACAAGACTTTTAACTTTTGTTGACCCAAGCCGTGATATGGACTCTTACTATCAAACAGAAAAAGCAATCAATGCCATTGGCTCTGGTCAGCTCAACGGAAAAGGACTTTATCAAGGTACGCTCAATCAGTTAAGTTACTTACCTGAACCCCATAATGACTTTATTTTTTCTGTTATTGGAGAAGAATTTGGATTTATTGGTTGTATAGTGGTGCTATTATTGTTGCTTTTTATCATTTTTCGTTGTATATTAATAGCAGTATCTATTCGTGATTCATTTAGTCAGCTTATTGTAGTAGGCGTTGCTGGCATGATTGCTTTTCAAACATTTATTAATGTTGGTGTTGCAACAGGCATTATGCCAAATACTGGTATGTCTTTACCTTTTGTTAGTTATGGTGGTAGCTCTATGTGGACAAACATGACCGCAATTGGTTTAGTATTAAATATTGGTATGAAACGCTCTAAATCGCTTTTTGAGGGGGTTTAAAAATTTTGTTTCTATACTCTTTGAATTGATTGAAAAGTGCAAAAAGTGATGAAAACAATACGGATTTTTATATCCGTTTTGATAATAACTCATTTTTAGATAAAAACAAAACAGGGTATCTAATAAAGGAGTTATCTGTTTCACACAAAAGAAAACGCAGGTTGCAGCGTTAACGTATCTAAAGATATAAAAAAAAGGAAAGGAGAAATTACTTTAAAACTTGCAGCATTATAAAAAGTTTACTTTTTATAAGTTTTTGGTAATGGGTTAAATTATGAATATTGCTTTAATTGCACATGACAACAAAAAAAAATTGATGGAAAATCTTTGTATTGCGTACCGTCATATACTTTGCAAACATGAATTATATGCTACTGGTACAACAGGTCGTCTTGTAGAAGAAACAGCTAATCTTGTCGTACACAAATATTTAGCAGGCCCTTTAGGTGGTGAGCAACAACTTGGTGCACAGGTTGTCAACAATGATATTGACTTAGTCATTTTTTTAAGAGACCCTGTAACACAAAAAAATTATGAACCTGATATTAACTCTATATTACGTCTTTGCGATATGCATAATATTCCTCTTGCCAGCAATTTGGCTACAGCAGAAGTATTATTGCTCGCTTTAGACAGAGGTGATTTAGATTGGAGAAACGTGGTGAAATGATATGGCTTTATATACAAAAATATTACTCATCTATACACTCATTATAAATATTGGATTATTTTTTACAATGGGTTTTGACAAACACAGTGCGAAAAAAGAACAATGGCGTGTTCCTGAAGCTACTTTGTTTATATTAGCACTTTTAGGCGGCAGTATAGGTGGTTTTATTGCTATGAAAGTATTTCATCACAAAACAAGAAAGTGGTATTTTTATGTAATTTTTATTTTAGCTCTGTTTTTTCAAATTATGTTATGGGTATTGCTTTTCTCCAGACAAACATTTTTGCTGCTTCCAGGAGCGACTAACGACCATATCATGACATGGATATGATACAAATTGAGCCATTGAAAACAGCGTTTTCAATGGCTTTTTTTGAACATTATTTTACTCCAAACACATGCCGCCCTATTGATGTTGTAATAGGCACTGACCATATCCAACGGCTTGTTGCTGTGGCAGGATTCCAATAATACAATGCGCCATTTGTAGGGTCCCAGCCATTTAATGCGTCTTGTGCGGCACGAAAAGCGGTATCATTTGGTGTTAGTGTAATCTGTCCATCTCTTACTGCATCAAAAGCACCCCTTTGGTACACTACCTCCGCTATCGAATTGGGAAAATCTTCGCTTGACACTCTATTTAATATGACTGCGCCAACTGCAACTTGCCCCTCATAAGGTTCTCCTCTTGCTTCGCCATGTATTGCTGAGGCAAGCAAATATAAATCTTCATCTACATTACTTTGCTCTGTTTGACCTATACCACTACTGCCCGTTCCTGAAGAAATGCCTAATGCCCTTAGCGTTGCCTCGCCTGCAATACCATCTGCTGTCAAGTTATTATCTCTCTGAAATGCTACAATCGCATTATAAGTACCTGTTCCATAAATGCCATCTACACTTCCTGTATAATATCCCCTGTTTTTTAATGCCTGCTGCACATCTCTAACAAGTTGCCCCCTTGTTCCCCAAGAAACAAAAGAAATTGTTGCAACCGTTTCATTTTTATTTTTACAATACAATGCCGCTGATGCTGTGACAAACACACAACACAACAAAATAATCACTTTACCTACTCTATTTTTCATGCTACCACTCCGAAACAATATATATTTTTTAGTGATTTTCTCTTTCTTGCCACCACTCTACTATTTTAAATTTGACATGAGCAGAAACGCCTTGTTCTGTGCTATCTACAATGCAATATTCTTCTTCTGTCAGACTACTTTGCAACTTTTCTTTGCTTTGTTCTGTTACTTCAGAATATGCCACATCTACATAGCACAATGGCGGATAGACAACACACCACCAGTTTTGTCCTTCCCCTTTTCCAATTTCTACACAAAGTGCATCATATATCCCTGCTGGAAATGACAAATTACCATATTTTTTAAGAGGAAATGCTGTCTTTTCCAAATATACTTTTACGTTATAGTCATAGCCTCTTTGATGGATTTCTTGCAATGCTACTTTTTTTATTTTTTCAAAATTATTTTTTAAAAATAATTCCGTTTGCTGTTTTGTATGGCATTTTTCTAAATCTTCTCCTAATTCTTTTAATATCGCATCTCTAACAAATAATTTTAAAGTTTGGTCGCTTTCTGCATCACTATTTGCTCGTACATGAAATCGAATTACTTTTTGTGCAATGCCACTTTGTATTTGTTCAGAATAGGTTTTTGTTACGACTGCTACACAAAATAAAGCAAATACCACAGTCAAAATACAAGCCCACATGATATTTTTTTTCTCTACTTTTAATATATATTTCACTCTATAATATGTATATGCCAATCCTTTCATATTTTCACCTGCTTTTTTATTTGATATGAAAAGGATTGACCACGAATCAAAATGTTATACCTTTTTTTCCAAAAAAAATATCAATCTACAATGCCGATTGTCCGAATATTGACAGCAACCTCTATATCAAATTCCATATTTTTTATCATTTCATTTGCATCTGTTCCATATTTTTGATACAGTGCAACATCTTGTTTTTTTAGTTTTGTTGCAATATCAAAAATATCTTTCTGATATTTTTTTTGTGCTAATGCTATTGTATTTTCTATTTCTGATTTTATGATGATTTCAAATATATTTTCTATTTCATTTAAAGAATTACTTTTTAATATACTTTCGCTTTCCAAACGGCTGCCCTCTGCGCTGCCCTCAATGGATACTTTTACATGACAAAGTAATTTATTATTTTGTTCTGAAAAAGACATATCACTTTTGTTTTGATATATCCACATAGGAATGGTGTTATTTTGCCATATTCCGTCTATTACAGCTCCTTTTCCCTCTCCTTGCAATAATAATACCCCTTGTTCCTGTTCATTTGTTAAACTGCCAATAAAAGCATAATCGCTTATGGCAATGCCACCGCCTATTTTAATGCCCTGCTCTGTTGCTGTGATTTTAGGCAAGATACTACTTCCTCTACTGCTTCTTAATTCTCGTAAAAAGGTTTCTAAATCTAATTTTTTGGTTACAGCTACATCTTGTGCGGTATTTTTATAAAAATCCCATATAAAAAGTCCTGTAGAAGAATCTTGTTTTAATATGGTATTAACACAATCTTGTGCTTTATCATCTGTGCCAAGCAAAATAATTTTTCCTGAAATATCTTGATTTCTTTCCAATTCATCTAACACAGACTGCAAATATTGTTTTTCTTGCAACAATTCTTTTCCTAGTACAACTGTTTTAAGCTGACCTAAATACACCTGTATACTACTATAACTGTCTGCCTGTCTTACAGCAGAGGCTATTGTATCTCCCTCTACTACAATCCCTTTGTCGCTGGATTCACTATCACCGCCCTCTTCGCTACTACTACTCATTGCAGAAAGCTGTGCTGGTGCTAAGGTAATCAAATATCGCTTATCGTTTTCTCCTTTATCAATTCCCATTGTAATAATATAACTTCTGTCTTCCATTTCTCTATCGTCCCAACAGCCAGAAAGGAAACAAACAAGCAGTACCACAATACATTGTTTTAAATATTTCATAAGCGTTTCCCTCCTTTTATGCTGTCCAATAGTAAAAGCACTACTGGCAATATCAATACATAAAATACACCACCATACTGTTTTAATAGTTTGATATAGTCATAGGTCTGCGCAACATCTTGTGGCAATACCGCAACCACAAACACCACTATCATCACAAAAATTATCCATTTTCTAGCAGGTATTTTTTTATTTTTTTGGATTCTTTCAAAAATAACTGTCACAAAAAATAACGCTGCACTTACCGATGCAAAAATAGACGCCACCCAAAACCAAAGCATAAAAATATCTTGTCTATCCAAAAAAGAACCTGGCATTTGTAGAGAATCCATCATTTGCAACACCGGAAACAGTTTATTGACAACAGAATATTCCCCAAATACCGCAATCGTTAGCAAGGTAATCAGTGTCATAAAAAATGCTATGGCAATTCCCGCTTGTAACATACCTTTTTTTGCCTTTTTTGGCTGCTGTAAATAGGGAAATGCCAGTAACAAAAATTCTAACCCTTGAAAGGATAATATCGTATCCCAAGCACCATACAAATATGCTGAAGTATCATGGCTGAACATTGGGCGCAAATTGCTATAATCTGCTGCAAAAATGGCAAGTATCATCAATATTAAAAAGGGTACAAAAACAAATACAAATAGTATCTCTCCTGTTCTTGCACGACATTCATAACCGATTGCTGACACATAGCCACTAATCAATAACATAGCAAGTGCTGTAATAAAGATAGGGGTACGAAAAAGCATAGATTGTCCTATCATTTCACAAAAGATACGCAATTCTAATCCAGCACCTATCATAATTTTAATTGCTAAGCCCAAGGAAACCAATATCCCTATTGGGCGTGTCAGCAACATCTGCGACAGTTCTACTACGGTTTTATCTGTATGCCTTTGTCCCAATGTCGTAAAAACAATCGTAAATATTGCCATAATCGCACTACCAATGAACACCGCTAACCAGCCATCATTTCCTGCTATCTGTGCTGCTTGTCTAGGCAGCGTGACAACTGCTGTGCCAAATAAATCTAGTATCAGCAATGCCTGTAGCTGTCTAATTGAAATTTTATCATTTTCGGAAAACATTATTTTCTGCCTCCCTTTTCTCTTTGTCTATGGTATTTATTTGAAAAAATAGGTCTTTTTTTCATAAACCACAGCGGCAAACGAAAAATACTATCTTCTAAATCGTTATAATCGTTGACTGATGCAGAACAAAATGGATATAAAAATGGGATATGAAAACTTTTTAAACTTGCCATATGAATCAGCAGAAGAATGAGCGCAAGCCAAAAACCATACAGTCCCAAAAAGGCGGAAAGTATCAGCACAATATATTTTGCTAAACGCAACCCTGAAACCAGTGCAACATTTGGTATCACAAAAGTACAGATACCCGTTAAGGCGGAAACAATGACTACACTTGGGCTAACAATTCCTGCTTCGACTGCTGCCTGCCCTATAATAATACCGCCTACAAGGCCGATTGTGGAACTGACGGGCGAGGGCAACCTAATTCCTGCTTCTCTCAACAGCTCAAACGCAATTTCCATAATGAGGATTTCTCCCACAGCAGGAAAAGGAATATTTTGCCTTGTTTCTGCTATTTTTAGCGCCAAATTGGTCGGGAGCATAGACGGGTGAAATACCGTCAAGGCAATATACAGCCCTGGCAATGCTACCGCCAAAAATCCAGCACAATATCGTATCAATCTAATAAAACTCATAATTTCCCATCTGTCATAATAGTCTTCTGCTGCTTGAAAAAATACATTGATTGTTGCAGGTACCATTACAACAAAAGGCGTATTATCTATCACTATCACAACTCGTCCCTCCAAAAGCGCAGAACTTGCTTTATCTGGACGTTCTGTCATTTGTAGCTGAGGAAAGGGCGAAATCCAACTATTTTCTAAAAGCTGGTCAATATAACCACTATCCAATATCACATCAATATCAATGTTATTGATTCTGTTTTCTACTTCCTGCAATATTTCTTTTCTGACAATGTCCTCCATATACATAATGGCAATATCTGTTTTACTTCTTTGTCCTACTTTGGTTCTTTTTACCTTTAAATTCGTATCTCTTATCCTTCTCCTTATCAATACAATATTGGTTGCACCTATTTCTGTAAAGGCATCTTTTGGTCCTTGTACAACCACTTCTATTTTTGCTTCGCTTACGCCACGAGAGGGAAAACCTTTTGTCGATGCCTGTAAGGCAATGTCATTGCCGTCCATAAGCAATATGGTATCACCAAGCAACACCGCGTCAAAAATTTCTTGAAAGGTCTTTACTTCTTGCATTTCTCCTATTGCAATGACTTCCTCATTTAGCCTCTTGAGCATTCCCTCTTTTTTGCCGTCAATACGGCAGCGATTCATGACATTGGTTAATATAAATTCTTGTATACTATTTCCATCGACAATATTGTCCGTATATACCATATATAGCGCAATGTCTTTTTTTTCTCCTGCAAAAAAACGTCTTTTTACAATATCACCACAATCTTGAAAAGCATTTTCGATTACAGTAATATTTTGTTCTAAATTTTTTGAAATCTGTTCCAATCGTTACCACCTGCTTTACATACTTTTTATTATCTTTTGACAAATCATAAAAAATATGTAATTTTTATAGAAAAAAAGAGATAACCTTTTATAAATAAAAAGTTATCTCCTATTATCAATGCCTTTTTTACCAGCCCTGTCTAAAATCTAACACACTATCTGGAATGTCGCCTTGTTTATATTCCTGCATTGCCTCATCTATCATATCAAAGCCTTTTTTGAATAAATTTTCATCAATATTCAATGGGGGCTGTATTCTTAAAATATTATCTGCAACAGAAATCATCAACAAGCCCTTTTCATACGCACGATACAATATTTTAAATGTACCATCGCTATCTGGGACTTTTTCTCCGTTTTCCTCTTTTACAATGCCAATACCATAGGATAGTCCAAGCCCATTCATTGTACTAATAATATCACCATGTTTTTGTTTGAGCATAGCAAATCCCTCTTGCAATACCTCACAATTTCTTTTTAATATCGCTTGAAATTCTTCTGACTGCATATAGTCAAAAGCGGCATTGCCTGCGGCACAAGCTATCGCATTGCCGCCCAAAGTAAACATATGCGCTGGCGCTTGCAAGCAGTCCATGATTTCTTCCCTTGCCATAAATGCGCCCAGTGTCAAACTCGCTCCTATTGATTTTCCCATAATAATACCGTCTGGCACAATACCATAGTGTTCTATACTAAAAAGCTTACCTGTTCTATAAAAAGCCTGCTGCACTTCTTCCGCAATAAAAAGAATGTTGTATTTTTGGCAAAGTTCGTACAATTTTTTGATAAAAATAGGGTGTACTGGCATCAGTCCGCCATCGCCCTGTAATGGCTCAATCACAACCGCTGCTACTTCCTGTGGTGGCAAATAAGTTTTAAAAGCTCTTTCTATTTCTTTTAAACACTCTTTTTCGCACTCTGCGTCCTCTACATTGCTATTAAAAAATGGAAAATGATAAATTTCTGGCAAAAATGGACCCATTTTAGCGTGCATACGTGCTGTACAGCTTGTCATAGAGGAAGAACCATACGTATTACCATGATACGCATTAAAAAAGGTTATAATTTTTGTTCTGCCTGTATATGCCCTTGCAAATTTGACAGCAGCATCGTTGGCATCAGAACCACAGTTACTAAACAATATTTTTGCTTTGACATCTCCAGGATAAACAGAAGTCAATTTTTCCGCATATTCAATCAAGATAGCACTATACGTATATGCTACTGTATACTGCGTGCATTTTTTTAACTGTTCTTGAATTGCCTCTGTAGTTTGTTGATTACAGCTTCCCAAATTTAAAGAAGATGCACTACTTAAAAAATCAATATATTCATTTCCATCTTCATCATAAACAGTAGAATCTTTTGCACTTTTTACCACTAATGGAAAATAAGAAAGATGTTGTGTTGGTGCTACTACCTTTTTATCTCTTTCTACCCATTCCATACATTTCTGTGTCTTCATTTGTATCACCTCTTATAAATATACACTTTTTTACATTTTTTTATTCTAGCACTATCTTTTTATTTTTGCAATAAAAATTGATTTATAACAAAAAAATACTATTTATTTTATAAAAAAAGCACTATTTATTACAAAAATGCAATAAAAAAAGACAAAAACATAGCATTTTATACTACATTTTTGTCTTTTTATTTTAAAAATGTTATCAACCTGCGCTGCCTAAAACACAAGTATTCTCAAAGGTAAACATCAGTAAATCATGATTTAAAGTATTTTCTAAAAAGCTGCTTTCAACACTGTCTAAAGCCAATGCAGCTTGGTCTAAGGTGAGCTGAGTAATATTTCCTACTTTAAAGTTTACTTCTGCCTTTTCTAAATCAGATTTTGCTTTTTCTAAATCCGTTTTTAAGTTTTTACGTGCAGATTCCAATTGCTGCAACTGTATATATGCTTCTCTAATACTTTTTTCTTTGTCTTCTTTGGCATTTTTATAGTCTCTTGCAGCATTGCTTGCTTCTAACTCTGCTGTTCTATATTCAGAGCCTGTTGTATTGAGCGCAATTGTTTTTGTTGAAAATTCTGTATTTTCTACTGCAATTTGCTGCATTTGCAAGGATTGGTCAGTAGAAAGTTTTCTGCTAATGTACATTTCAAGACTCATTGTCATTTCTAAAGGGGTATACTCCACTTCGTTTATAATTTCATATCTATCATCAGGCTCAGCGCCAATCAAATCATTTATTGTGTCTGTCTTTCCAAATCTTGTAAATCTTTTTTACTCATCATGCCAACTTGATTCCGAATGGTTGCTTGAGACAAAAGTTGTCTTTGCAAGTCGTAATTTTTTTGTAGCAACTCCAGTTTATTTTGGTTGAGCAAAATAGTAGAAAATGAATTTTTAATTGCCGCCTGTATACCAATTTTAGTTACTTCTTCTGTAATTCTGGAAATTCTATAACTTGCGTCCATAGCATGAATACTTGTCAAATAAGCAAGTCTTTGCGCGCTGACCACAACTAGTTGAGAAGCATCACCTGGACGAACACCACCATCAAAAAGAGATTCTTTATTATTCAATGTTACATCAATTTGGTCAGCAATTTTTTTCAAAGAAGAATCCTTTTTTGTAGCCATTTCTACAGCAGTTTCATAGTCCAATGTCTGAATATCTAATGTTTCATCTTTTTTTTCTGCTGCAAAAACAAGATTGCTCATCAAGACGCTCATACAAAGCACTCCTGCAACAATTTTTGAAACAGACAAAAACCTTTTTTTCATTTTTTCATCACACCTCATTTTTTAAAGTCAATTTTAATATCATCAATTGTATCACCACTGCCATCGTTTGAGCGTACTTGAAATTCAAGTGTACCGTTTGAATAGTCATGGTTTACACCATTAAATAAGATATAGCCTTCTTTTTCTTCATCTTCTCTAATGTTTTCATTCCAAACGTCGTCCCAGCGACCGCCGCCACCATTGACAATATCATATTCCTTGCCATCTAATGTCAATTTTGCTTCATAAGGCATTACGCTAATTTTTGTGACATCTGTATTTTTTACTGTCAAATAAGTTCTTGTTCTTTTTATGCCGCCACCATCAGGGTCGTCCATCATAACCATTCTAAGTACAATTTCATAGCCATCTTTATAAATTGTTACAGGCAGCCTATTATACACCACATAATCGGGGTCATCGCTTTGGTCAACGTAAACAATTTTTTCGACTTCTTTTTCCACCACTTTTTCAATGACTTCAGGTTCTGGGGAAGTAATCACAACCCGTCTCAATGTAGGGTCAAAACTAACCTCACAATCCAAACTTTCTGCCACAAACCTTACAGGCACATAAACATAGCCATTATAATTCAGCACAGGTTGATTTGACGGAGAGCCAACAATTTTATCATCAATAGTAAACATAGCGTCATGCATAAGCTGAGCCTGCACCACTTTATAAACACTACCAAAAACAGGGGTTGTACCAATCACCATAGCGCCTGCCACAAATCCCAATACTCCTGCTTTCCAACTTTTCATAATCATTTCCTCCTTTCCTATTCATTATACGATATTTCTGCAACATAGTCTTCAACATTTTTCAAAAAAACCTTTAGTATTTTATACCATTTTTAGCGCCTCAAGGTCTTAAAAAAGAAAGGCGGTGACCAAGTCACCGCCCCATATATTTTACTTCATTTCAATTTTATATAAATTAGTTTAATTTAGCTGTTTGAGTTGTAGCGTCCCAAGAAATTTTGTTTTCGGACAATCCCAAAGCATATCCTAAATCTCTAAGAGGTAAGAATACACGACCGTCTCTAATTTCAGGAGCTGCATTCAATGGTGTGGTAACGCCGTTCATGTTAAGAACTTTGCTACCAACTGTCATGGAGAATACTCTCTGTCCAAAGCCGATTGTACATGTTTTTGTAGCGTCGTCCCATCTTACAGATGCAACACTATTCAATGCTTCTGTTACGGCTCTAACTGGTAACATTGTGTAACCATCATTGTTGATGTATGCTGCTGGGCATGCGCCACCTTGCATTTCGCTCAATTTGATTTCTCTTGTTCCAGCTGTGATTGTATCAGAACCAATTGGTACAACGATTGTTGTTGTAAATGTAGCGTCGTCAACTTCACGTCCAGCTGTAACAACTTTTACGAAGTCGTTCATGACTGTTACTTTTTGAGTATCGAATACGTTAGTGTAGTCGCCCTCTTTTACTTTACTGTCACTGTAGTAACCATCGTAGTTGTTCATAAAGAATTCGTTGTCTGCTGCACCGAATACTTTCAATTTGTAATCACCAGCTGCAAGGCTTCTGTCCATGTACAAGCTCAAGTTAGAAAGTTTGATTTCAGCAGGTGTTTTGGAGCTTCTGCTATCAACTTCGATAAACAATACGTCATTGTTATCATATCTATCGCCATTGTCAAAGGTATCTACGCCATTGCCATTGCCTTTTTTGAGTTTCATGTCGCCGCTTACAACTTCAGCTTTTGCATCGCTTTCAAAGCTCATCTTTTCGCCTTCAACGCAGATTACGTCATCTTTAGCCCATAATCCTGCTTCTGGCTCAATCAATGTAATATCAGCGATATCTGTGTTTCTATAGTCAATCTTCAATTCGTTTACAGTTGTTTTAACTTCGATAGGAGCTTTCACTGTAGCGATTGTAGCGCTTACTTCTTGGTTAGCAACTGCTGGACCATTCAATGTTAATACAACATCGCCTGTAAAGTCTGCTTCTGCTGTTACGTGTACGCTAAATTCGATTTTTCTCTTTCTATCTTTGTTATTTCCGCTGCTTTCGAATGCTTCGCCGAGTTCTTTACCTGTAATAGTAATCTTTGTACCATCAGCGTTAACATCAAATGCGCTCTTAACATCATCTAAGCTACCTTTGAAGTTGTAGATTTTGAAATCTTCTGTGATTTCATCGATATCACCAAGTGCTGTAGCTTCGCCATTGTCATCAGCGAATTTAACACCGTCTGGTAATGTCAATTCCATCTTTCTATTGTCAATGAAAGAGTTAGCTACTGTTTCTTCAATAGTTACTTTCAATGTTTGGTTGTCATATTTGCTGCTTGCTTTTGTACCAGCGTATACAACAGGCAAATCTTTATCTTCTGCTGTCAATTTTACGCCGTAATCTTCATAAGTACCGATTGTTACTGTTTGTTTTGTTGTGCCGCCACCGCTTACTGTCAAAGTAGCTTCATCACCAAAATCAGCGCCGTCTTCTAAGATCAAAAGACCGGAAATTCTGTACTGTGCAGCTTGTGTGGATTTAGAACCACCCATTTCGATGTAGATTTCATCGGAGCTGTCGCCTACGTTAAATGCATCTGTGCATTTTCCGTCTGTATATACGCTATTTGTCAAGTCTTGGTCTAAACCATTACCTGTAATTCTTTCAATTTTGAATTTGTTGCTTGCTTTTAATTTGAAGTCGCCGTTTACTCTCAAGGAGATTGTACCGTCATCATCGATTGTTCCAGGTACTAATTCTTCCAAGTAGATGTTTTTCACTTCGTCGCCATCATAGAAGCTTTGTGTTTTTTCAATTGTTAAGTTTGTATCGCCATCAGCTGTTCTAGCAAATGTTTTACCTTCGCTTGTAAACTCAGAGTCTAAAGAGTCGATAGAAACGCTAGCTACACCGCCTGTTGTTCTTACAAACAATGGAATTCTCAATACGTCGCCGTCTTTGAATTTGTATCCATCTGTTTCAACAATGATTCTAGTGTCAGATTTCTGTGTAATGTCTACTTTTAATTTGTTGCTGAATGTGTAAGCGTCAGCTACTGCTGATTTTTCTTTTTCTGTTGCTGTTGTATCATCATCTTTTTTAAGACCATTGATATCAAATCCTACAATACCCTTTGTAGTATACACACCATTGCTATCAGTATAAGTTTTTGACTTATCATATATTCCAATAGATTCTAATGCTTGTGAGCCATATCCATTGATGAACTCAATACCTGCTGCATTTCTTGCTTTTAATGCTGCTTCAAATTTTGCTTTTGCTGCTGCATTTGTTGTAGTAGAATCTGCTGCTGCATTATATAAATCATCATAAATTTTCTTTGTAGAGTCATATTCTCTCTTAGCAGCTGCTTCTTCAATTGCTGCTTTATCATAATCATCTTTTGCATCTGCTACTTTCTTGTCTACACCTGTTGTAACAACTTTTGAAGGATCTTTACTATCTATTGTTGCACCAATATCTGCTAAATCTTTTCTTGCATCTGCTACTTTTTGGTCAACCTCATCTTTAAAATCTTGATTAGTTTGCCATGTTGTGTGACGATCAGCTACTCCTTGACCAGTTGGGTTTAATTCTACTTTACCAGCCTTATGAGCTGCCTCTAATTCAGTAGCCAAATTAGCCTCTGCTACGAATGGCTCACCTGCTGTTTTGCCATCAGCTTCTTCTGTGTATACATAATATTTTGATTGTAAAGGATTAGTTGAATCTGCTAATGCATAGCTTGCTGCATCTTCTGGCTCAGTTGGATTTGAAACTGCGCTTAAATATCTTGGATCGCTTGTCTTAGCATATTCTGTCTCATAAGCAGATACTAATGCGTCAACATTTGCTGCTGCTGCACTTACTGCATCATAAATATCTTTATATTTTTGTGTATATGCTTGTGAACCAGTTACTGTGCTATTTCCATTATAAATAGCAGAAGCTGCATCATAGTTATCCTTAGCATCTTTTAATGCTCCAGGAGTAGTAGTATCTGGTGCTGTATATTTTGCTGCTGCATCTTCTAAATCATCTGCTGCATTACGGTAAGCTTTTTCTAATTCACCAAAAGTTTTTGTTGTTGTAGTTGTGCCACCTGTTGTACCACCTGTTGTGCTAGAACTCTTGTCTGCTGGTGAGAATTCTAAGAACTCAGCCATAACATCTTCGTCTTCTACATATCTCTTGTCTGGGTCACTTGGGTTGTCGCTGTCCATTTCTAACCATTCAGCGTTTTCCAAAGCCAATTCAAATGTTTGTTTTTCATTTAAAAAGTCGTTGCTTGCTTCTAAGATAATGTAAGGAATGTCTTTTTTATCTTTGTCGCTTGGTTTAAATTCTGTGTTAGATGTTACCCTAATATTACTGTGAGATGTTGTCAAATCACTAGTTGCAAATGCTGTTGCAGGTACCATGCTCAATGCCATGCTTGCTGCTAAAGCAAATGATATAAACTTTTTCATTTTTCTATTTCCTCCTTTTAATGAGCGAGTAACTTTGATTTCTGGAAGAGTTTGCCCTGGCGCTACCCCGTAACGCCCAAAAACTCTCCCACCAAAGTGGAAAAACCCGCTTTACCTTTAAGTTATTTTTAATTTTTTGTGTAGAGTATACTTTCTTTTTGTTAGCCTCAAGGGCGCTCCCCCCTCGGTTCATGTTGCATTATATCATCGCTTTTTTGCTCCGTCAACATTTCTCCCCGAAGTGTAACAAGACTGTAATATTCATTCTCGCTTTTATTGCTAAAACCCCTCTCGTCGGTTTTGCACCGCCGCTCTTACTGTCTTTGTTACTCGCATTCCCTTTTGCTGAACACACTATATCATATCCCAAAAAACCGCGCAAGCCTTTTTCTTATCTTGTAACAAAACTGTAAACTCTCCGTAACTTTTGTAACAAACCTCCCCCCATTCTCCCACTCCCCTTATCACCCTCCTATAATGTAATCCTTTTTTCAAAAATGAAAAAAACACAGAAAAATCGCTTTACATTGCCATTTCCCTGTGCTATAATTCTCTCAAGAGGAGCAGCCACCACAAAGCGGTCGCCCCCAAAAGTGTTGGTGAGAAGTAACGATGTTACCTACCCTAAGCCTTCGGAAGCTATGAAGGGTAGTTTTTCGTTACTTCTTTTTCGTCAATAAGACGATTAACGTTAAAACTAACGTGAGTAACGTTACAACTA
>CAMXTM010000010.1 GCA_947246775.1 uncultured Clostridium sp.
AGATTTTACTACTTCTACGATTTCAACATTCATGTCTGCATCTGTAAAAGCAACGTCCATTTTAATTACTTCGCCTTTTCTACTTTCGTCTTTAGCAATTCTTTTCATAACGCCAGGACGTACTGTAGCCATTTGTGGTTTTGTTCTTGGGCACATTAATGTAGCCATCAAGTTACCACCAAATGCAGGACGTGTCATGAGCAATGCTCTTGTTGGGTCTTCACAGCCCATGGATTTCTCTTTTTCAAATTCTTCTTCGGTTTTAGCCATTCTTAAACCTGTACAGTCAGCAACAAGTCCTGTTCTAACACGGCTTGCTAATCTAGGTGCAACGTCACGACCAATTGAAGATGCTCCGAAAAGCATGATTTCTGGTTCACATTCTTTTACAACCTGTGCCAATGCTTTTGTATATGGCTCTGTAACATACTCTTTTAAGTATGGATGTTGAATCAAAATAACTTTATCTGCACCAAAGTGGAATAATTTATCAACTTCGCCTTCTACTCCATCGCCAAGTAATACAGCTACTACATCGTCTTTTAAATCTTCTTTCAATCTTGTAGCCTCGCCAATCAGCTCAAGTCCAACGTTTTGTACTTTTCCGCTTCTTTGTTCAACTACTACATATATACCTTTACTCATTGTAGGGTTCTCCTCCTTTAATAATTCTAACGTTTTTCGTCTGTTAATTAGATAATGAATTTTTCTTCCAATTTGTCAACAATTGCTTTAACAGCTTGCTCAGCTGACAAATCTTTGAGGATTGTTCCAGCACCTTTTGTGAAGGACTGATATACGTTTGTTGGTGAACCCTTCAAGCCAATCATGTCAAGCTCAAGGTTATCTTTTAAATCTTCAAATCCAAGGATTTTGATTTCTTTCTCATATGCTTCTACAACGCCTCTAACGCTCATATATCTTGGTTTTGCCAATTCAGCAATTGCTGTTAAAAGGCAAGGTGTTTTGATTTTGATGATATGGTATCCATCTTCAAATTGTCTTCTTACTACAAGGTGGTCTGCTGCTACTTCTTGAATTTCTTCTACATAAGATACTTGTGGTAAGGAAAGTTTTTCACCAATCTGTGGACCAACTTGTGCTGTGTCACCATCGATAGCTTGACGTCCTGTAATAATTACATCGTAATCCAATGTCTTTAATGCAGCTGCCAATATGCCAGATGTAGCATATGTGTCGGAACCACCAAATTCTCTAGCAGATACAAGATATGCTTCGTCGCAGCCCATAGCTAATGCTTCTCTTAATGCAACGTCTGCCTGTGGAGGTCCCATAGATACTACTGTAACTGTGCTTCCTTCCATTTTTTCTTTTAATGTTAATGCAGCTTCAATACCTGTTTTATCATCTGGATTGATAATACTTGGTACACCATCTCTTATCAGAGTGCCTGTTTTTGGGTCAATTTTAACTTCAACTGTGTCTGGTACTTGTTTAATACATACAACGATTTTCATTATAGTTCTCCTTCCGAAATTTTCATATTTAGCTTTCTGACTGACGACTGTCTATCAAACTTTCATAGAGCCGGAGATAATCATTTTCATAGCTTCAGAAGTACCTTCATAGATTTCTGTAATCTTAGCATCTCTCATTGCTCTTTCTACTGGATATTCACGGCAGTAGCCATAACCACCAAGAAGTTGTACGCAAACTCTTGTAACTTCATTTGCTACTTCAGAAGCAAACAATTTACACATAGCTGCTAATGGAGCATAGTTTTCATGGTTATCTTTTGCAGTTGCTGCTCTCCATACCATCAATCTTGCTGCATCTACTTTTGTTTGGCATTCAGCTAATTTGAATTGTGTATTCTGATATTTATTGATTGTTCTTCCGCCTTGTTTTCTTTCTTTAACATATTTTAATGCTTCATCAATAGCGCCTTGTGCAATACCTACTGATTGCGCACCAATACCAATACGTCCGCCGCCCAATGCTGTCATAGCAATTTTATAGCCTTGTCCTTCTTTTCCAAGAAGTCTATCAGCTGGTACTCTAACGTTTTCATATGTAACAGCACAGTTGGAAGCAGCTCTAATACCCATACGTTCAATGTTATCACTTACAGAAAGTCCTGGCATATCTCTATCAAGAACAAACGCAGACATTCCTCTTGCACCTTTAGATTTATCTGTTAATGCAAATACTACAAATGTATCAGCAAATCCAGAGTTTGTTGTAAACATTTTAGAACCGTTAATGATATAGTCGTCGCCATCTTTATCAGCTGTTGTTTGTACACCAGATGCATCTGTACCAGCATTTGGCTCTGTCAAACCATAGCAGCCAACTTTTGAACCATCAACCAATGGTCTTAAAAATCTTTGTTTCTGTTCTTCTGTACCAAATTCATTGATACATGAGCAGCAAAGAGATGTATGTACAGAAAGTGTAATACCTGTAGAACCATCTATTTTGGACATTTCTTCCATAGCTAATGTATAAGTTAATACATCAGCGCCCTGTCCACCATACTCTCTGGAGTAAGGAATACCGAAAGCACCGATTTTCTGAAGCTTTTGAACCAATTCTTGAGAATATTCCTCAGCTTCGTCCATATCTTTTGCGATTGGTTTAATTTCTGTTTCAGCAAAGTTTCTGAATAATTCTTGCTGTAACAATTGTGCTTTTGTTAATTTGAAATCCATTTAATATTCCTCCTATATGTTTAATAAATTTTAAACAACTGGTTTTCTGTCCACCAGCTATTTAACTAAAACCGACCTTATTACTGGCTTATGCCTAAAAAAGAGGTCTTCTTTTTTTAGCCGCTGTTATCGTAGCGTCCTTACTAAAACTATACCATGTTTGTCTATTTTTTGTCAAGATATTTACACAAAAATACTCTTTAAAATGTCATAAGTTTTTGCTAATATTTCAACATATTAGCAATCTTAGTTACAAACACCCTCAGTTTACACTTTTAACAGCAAAACCAGCCCTTTTAGACACTTCATTGCCTGTGTTAACAAATTCAATTTGAAAAACACATTTTTTTTCATCTGTTTTCACAAAAAAATTTTGCTTTTTTTTCTCAAAAGCTATTTTATATTGTATTTCATTACTATGCCCTCAATGACTCAAAACAGCTTTATCTTGAAAATTTTTTAGAAAAAACAACACATATTTTGTATTATTTTTATGTCTATATTGTTTTCTCCTACACTCCATACTTTACACCATTGTCTTTTATATGTCAATATATTTATCCAAAATTCCTAAATTTTGTACCATTTAAATTTCTCCTTATGTCATTATGCATACATCCTATTATCAATACAAGTCATATTTTTATAAAATTATGGTTTAAAAACCATTTTTTTCTCTTTTATTACATACCTCACCTGTGCAAATTTTTTGAAGTTTTTATATTCTCATTTATTATGATTACTTATTTTGATAAAAAAAACAGCAATATCTTAACTACTGCTGTTTTTACTCTATCTTATATTGTTTGTTTCCTCTGTCGTATTCTTTGTATCGGTTGTCTATTATAGTTATATATATACTCTGGTTGCTCATGACGCAGCACTACGCCCTCTGTTATAATACATTTCTCAATATTCTGTTCTGTCGGAATTTCATACATAATACTATTGATAAATTCCTCCATAATAGAACGCAATCCCCTTGCTCCTGTTTCTCTCTCCATTGCCAGTTTCGCAACCGCTTTTAATGCATCTTCTTGAAATTCTAAATAAACATCATCTAGTTCAAAAAGATACTCATACTGCTTTGTTAAGGCGTTTTTTGGCTCTGTTAATATCTTAATCAACGCTTCTTCATCTAAATTATTCAATGTTACCACAACTGGCAATCTTCCTATAAATTCTGGTATCAAACCATATTTTAATAAGTCTTGTGGCATCAAATGCTTCAGTAATTCCCCTGTCTTTTTCTCTGTTTTACTCTGTATATTCGCTCCAAAGCCAATTGTCTTTTCATTTAGTCTACTTTGCAATATCTTTTCTATTCCTCCAAAAGCTCCTCCACATATAAACAAGATATTTGTAGTATCTATCTGTATAAACTCTTGATGTGGGTGCTTTCTTCCGCCTTGTGGTGGAACACTCGCTACTGTTCCCTCTAATATTTTCAAAAGTGCTTGCTGCACTCCCTCACCACTGACATCTCTTGTAATAGACGGATTTTCAGACTTCCTCGTAATTTTATCAATTTCATCAATATAAATGATGCCTCTTTCAGCTCTCTCTATATCATAGTCCGCCGCCTGTATCAATTTTAACAATATATTCTCAACATCTTCTCCAACATATCCTGCCTCTGTTAGTGATGTTGCATCTGCTATAGCAAATGGCACATTTAACAGTTTTGCCAATGTCTGTGCCAACAACGTCTTTCCTGTTCCTGTAGGTCCTACTACCAAAATATTGCTCTTTTGTAATTCTACATCTTCTGCCTTATCATCTACTGTAATCCTTTTATAATGATTATATACCGCAACAGAAAGCACTTTCTTTGCTTCCTCCTGCCCGATTACATACTCATCTAATATCTCTTTTATCTCTTTCGGTTTTGGTATATTCATTCTTTCTTCATAGTTATCCAAAACATCATAATATTCTTCTTGTATTAAATTTGTACATAAACTTACACATTCATCACAAATATACACCTTTGGACCTGCTATCAGTTTACGCACCTGTTTGTCTGTTTTTCCACAGAAGGAGCATCTCAGTTGTTTCTTTTCTTCTGACATCTTTTCATCTCCTTAATCACTTCTTTAAAAACACATACTATTTACTTCTTAGGCTTTGTTATTACTTCATCTATCAAGCCATATGCCTTTGCTTCCTCAGCTGACATAAAATTATCCCTCTCGGTATCTCTCTCGATTTCTTCTACGCTTTTACCCGTATTTGCTGCCAATATCTCATTTAATTTCCTTTTTGTTTTTAATATATTTTCTGCATGAATACGAATCTCTGTCGCCTGTCCTCTCGCTCCACCAGATGGCTGATGTATCATTACTTCCGCATTTGGCAAGGCAAATCTCTTCCCTTTTGCCCCTCCTGAAAGCAAAAATGCTCCCATGCTCGCTGCCATTCCGATGCAAATTGTTGAAACATCTGCATGAATATACTGCATTGTATCATAAATAGCCATGCCCGCTGTAATGACACCACCTGGACTGTTTATGTACAGATTGATGTCTTTATCTGGGTCTTCTGCATCTAAAAACAACAGTTGCGCTACTACCAAACTTGCTGTCGTATCATTTACTTCTTCTCCTAAAAATATGATTCTGTCTTTCAACAGTCTTGAGTAAATATCATAGGAACGTTCTCCTCTACTGGACTGTTCTACTACCATTGGAACTAAACTCATTTTTCAAGACCTCCAAAAATCAAATTTTATTTAAAAATATCAAGGGTATGGAGTGCTATTATTCACCCCACACCCTCAATCATTTTTTTATTATTTTAATTATGCTTTTTCTACTTCTTTTGCACTATCTTCAATCAGTTTTAATGCTGCTCTTACAAGCATATCTTCTTCTAATGCTTTTTTATCTCCCTCTTGGAACATTTCTATCATCTTTTGCGCATCAATGCCATAGCTTTCACCAAATTTTCCGATTTCTTCTTTTAATGCTTCATCAGATATCGTCAAGTTCTCCTCTTTTGCTACTTGCTCCAACATCAATCTTGCTCTAACGCTCTTTTCTGATGTCTCTCTAAAGTTCTCTTTCAATTCATCTCTTGTAGTACCCATGTATTTGCAATAAATATCTAATGTCAAGCCTTGTCTACTTACGTTTTCCTCAAACTCTCTCATCATTTGATTGATTTTATTATCATACATTACTTGTGGTACGTCCATTGTACAATTTGCAATTGCTGCATCTAAAAGTTTATCACTTTGTATCTGTTTTGCTCTTTCTTCTTTCTCCTTTGTCAGTTTATCCTGAATACTGGACTTATATTCATTTAATGTAGAAAATTCTGAAACATCTTCCGCAAATTCATCATTTAATTCTGGCAATTCTCTCTTACTTAATCCTTTTAATTCTACTGCAAATACTGCCGCTTTTCCTGAAAGCTCTGGTGCATGATATGCCTCTGGGAATGTTACATTAACATCAAATTTATCCCCTACATTATGTCCTACGATTTGTTCCTCAAATCCCTCTATAAATGCATGAGAACCTAATGTCAAATCATGACTATCAGCTTGTCCACCCTCAAATGCTACGCCATCTACTGTTCCCAAATAGCTTATTTTTGCAATGTCTCCATCTTCTGCTGCTCTATCTGTTACTTCAACAATTCTCGCATTTTTTGTTTGTATGGATTTTAATTCTTCTTCTACTTCTTCTGCTGTTACTTCTACTTTCTCTTTCTCTACTTCCAATTCTTTATACTGTCCCAATGTTACTTCTGGTTTTACTGTAACATCTACAATGAATTTTATGCCTGTTTCTTTATCAATCTTTTCTACATCTATTGTAGGTTGGCTTACTACATCTAATTTTAATTCGTCAATTGCTTCCTCATATACTTCTGGGAAAACATGGTTGATTGCTTCTTCATAAAAGAAATTTGCTCCATACTGTGCCTCTATCAATTTTCTTGGTGCTTTTCCTTTTCGAAATCCTGGTAATGTGATTCTATTTTTGTTTTGATTATAAGCATAGGCAAGTCCTTTTTCAAATGTTGCACCGTCTACCTCTACTGTAAATTTCACTACATTATTTGTCTTTTCCACAAATGTTGCATTCATGTTGCTCTTTCCTCCTTAAAATTTTCAAGTATGTTATGATAGTTTTTGTTTTTATATCCAAACTTTCAAACATTCTACTTACTGTGCAAAACTTTTTCCGCACAATTACCGATTATTATATCATACCAAATCTATAAAATCTACTATAAATTGCACAGAATTTACAGTTTTTTCTTCTTTTTACAACAAATATTACTTTTTTATCTTTCTGCTCCCTCTGGCGTAAACTGATAATAAAATACATAATCCATATTCGTATCCTTTGGTACAACTTCCTCCAGTCCTAGCATAAAATGATAGTATCCTGGCTCTAATATTGGCATTAACAAGTAAATACCTGTTTCATCATTATCCATTTGCGCATATTCTCCCAACATTTCTATCTTTCCATTCATATCTTCGGCAAGTAATGCTACTTTATCAAAATGCTCTGCACTAGAATAACAATAAATTTGCAATACTCCCACTGAACCACAAAATACATAGTAATTATCCAAGTCTGTGGCACCAAGCTCCCCTATAACACTATCCCCATTTTCTATAAACTGAGACATCTCAAACAAGTCATTCGGCTCTTTTTCCAACACTACTTTCTCAAATGGTTTTTTTCTTTCCTTATACTGCTGCAAAGTATGCTGCTCTACTACTTCCGCAAACGTATAGCTCTTACTAGTATCTAAAGTAGATACTGCATTGATTGGGATTGCAAAATTTAAGTTTTACCCACTACCTGCCCTTTCTCATTTAACAATGCACCACCACTACTGCCATGTGAAATCGCTGCCGTAATTTGTATATAAGGTATATTTTCTATTGTCCTATTGATTCCAGATACAATACCCTCTGATATGGTATTTGACAGTCCCAAAGGACTTCCTATTGCATATATCTTTTCTCCACTTGTTATTTCATCTGAGTCCCCTGCTGACAAAAATGGGAAATTTGTCCCATCTACCTGCAATATCGCCAAATCACCTTTCATATCATAACCCAATACTTCTTTTATATTATAGTTTGAGCCATCTGCTGTGATGACTACCGCAGAATATGCATTTTCTAATACATGAAAATTTGTTACTGCTTTTCCATTCTTATCCAAAAAGAATCCACTACCGCTTCCCAATGGGTCGCCATCAATATCAAATGTCCTAATACAAAATATCGCATCACTACATCTATTATATATCTCTTTTGCTGTTAAGCTCTTTTCATTTTGATTTACTTGCCCTGTTAATATATCAATCGTATTATTCTTATCATTCCAAGACACTGAAATACCAAAAATATTCGTAATATCCCTCAATTTAAAATATACACTATTTTCTATATTATACCCTTGCACATGAACTGTTTGCCCATCTACAATAATACTAGAAGATGTTACATTCGCTTCAAGCACATCTCCCTTAATTTGTTCCATTTCTCCACCAACTGGCTGATACCTCTGCCCTGATGTCAATATTACAATACGTCTACCCTCGTCCCAATCAACAGAAAATTCTTGTGTCGTTCCATTTAGCGCATAAGCTAGGTCTCTCAGTTTCAAATAGTTATTGCCATTGATATAATAGGCTGCACAATCTTTTTGTTCTCCATTTACAAATATTTTTGAAGTAGTTGGTTTCGCTTCTACTGCTGCCTCCACTAATACAAAATTTGAAATCACACAGCTAAGAGCAAGCACAAAAGCAATACATTTATTATAAAATTTCACTACGGAAAACCTCCTTAAAAAACAAAATAGATGATACGAAAAGTTTTTACTTTCTCCTTTCCTATCTTTTTTGTTTCCATTGTACCCTTTTTCTAAGCCAAAAGCAAATTTTTTGCAAATTCTTAATCATTTATAATGAATATGCAAAAAAACCATGTGCTTTTGTACACATGGTTTTTTTCTAAGCGCGAAACGAGATTCGAACTCGCGGCCCTCGCCTTGGCAAGGCGATGCTCTACCACTGAGCCATTCGCGCATAAACTGCCCAGAACCGGAATCGAACCAGTGACACGAGGATTTTCAGTCCTCTGCTCTACCAACTGAGCTATCTGGGCAAAGAAATAGTAATAAACTGCCCGAGACCGGAATCGAACCGGTACGGGTGTTACCCCGCAGGATTTTAAGTCCTGTGCGTCTGCCAGTTCCGCCACTCGGGCTTATTCTCTATTTCTTTTGCAATCAGCTGACTGCTTGTTTATAATAACAAAGTTTTTTTAGAATGTCAACACTTTTTTTCAAATTTTTTTATTTTTTTTGCAAATTGTTTCCAAAGCCTTATATTACAGGCATTTCAGCCGCTAACAATTTAATACGGTGTAACACTTTTGATTGTAAAAATCAAAAAATATCCTATCACAATTAACATCATTGGTGTCGTAAAAAACCATTTGACTACTGGCTGCTCTATATTGTCGCTCTTTAAAAATGCCATAATTCTTTCTTTTTTCACAAATACCAAAATAATGCTCACAATACCACACAAAAACAAAAACAGACTATCTACTAAAAAAACAATCTCAAATTTACTACCTAAATAACTTGTAATTTCTACCGAAAGATTATTCAGTACGTGCAACACAATCGCCGCTGCAAGAGAATATCTTTGCGCCAAATACCCAAACAACACACCTATCATCATCGTAATTGGAAACTGTACAATATTTTGATGCAATAAGCCAAATAACATCGCTGTAATCAGCACAGAAAATGCTTTCCCATATTTTTCTAAGTATCCCATCAAGATTCCTCTACAAAGGATTTCTTCCCCCACTGGTGCAATCACAACGCTATACAAAAATGCCGAAAGCAACACAGACGAATCATTCGCCACACTCATCGCTTCATCAAAGTTATACCCCATATATCCCGCAATTATATCCATTGGTATCAAAATATAATTTCCAAAAAGCTGCAACCCTTGCATTAACACATAAAACATCACTATCGTCTTAATTGTAACACTTTGCTTTTTTGAAAAAGATGGCATTTGTCTTAATATCAGCCCCATTACCAACAATGCCATTACAGACGCAATACTTAATGCTAAACCACTATTATAAATGACATCAACTGCCTGCTCCCACTGCATACTCTCAAACAAAAACAGTAACGCACCCATCTCTACCATATCTATCCCAAATACCATAAATTGAAACATCAACTCATATGCTATCAATGCAAGCGCCAATATTGTAAACGATTTTTTCGCTCCCTTTTTCTCTATCTCCAATCCCTTTCACCGCCTTTTTTTGCTTTTTCTAAAAAAAATGTATCTTGTATAAGCTCTTTTGCATACATATAACTAAACCATATTTGATAGGAGTTTTTCAAATGTATTACAACAATAAATCATCTAAAATTTCCGCTAATGAAATGCAAAATACCATTATGACAGGCACAACAGGTTGCAGTTGTGGCAACGTCAATGTTGAAACACCTACTACCCCCTCTATGCCAAATTCTCGCTATTTAGGTTTTCAAGGTACAGTTACCAATATTTCTAACTTAAATGATGACGGTTGCACAAAATTATTTGAAGTACGTGACCAAAATGGTCGCATTACCAATTTTGTTATTACTCCCTCTACTTACTTTATCAATCAAGCAAACATCACAAAAGGAATGTCCATTACTGTCTTTTATGATGCAGATGCACCTGCTGTACTGATTTATCCCCCAAGATTACAAGCAACTGTTGTTGCTTCCAACAATTTAAACAAAAACGTAAAAGTAGATTACTTTGATTCCAATTTACTCAGCCAAGACAAGGCTTTACAGCTAAATATATCAGAAAACACAGAAATTTTATTAGAAAATGGTCAAACTTTTACGAGCAATGTAGGAAATCACTACCTTGTTGTTATCTACACCAACTCCACAAGAAGTATTCCAGCTCAAACTACTCCAGAAAAAATTATCGTACTCTGCCAAACAATCGCTTAAAAATCTTTTAAACCTTTAAAACTTTGCCACTATAGTACAATACCAGTTTATTTTACACAATAAACTGGTATTGCTATTACTTTTTATTCATATTGTACAACAGATTCTACTCTATATCCTTTTAATACTTCTCTACCCTTTAATCCTTTCAATTCTATCAAAAAGTCAAGCGCTACTACTTCTACGCCCATTTCTTCTACCATATCTACAATGGCTTTTGCTGTACCCCCTGTGGCAAGCAAATCATCTACAATCACAACTTTTTGTCCCTTTTGCAAGGCGTCTTTATGTATTTCTATTGTTGCTGTACCATATTCTAAAGCATATTCTTTTGATATAGTTTCTGCTGGCAATTTTCCTTTTTTTCTGACTGGCACAAATCCCTTTTCTTCATTATACGCAATTGGCATACCAAACAAAAAACCTCTGGATTCTGGACCTAACACAACATCATATTCCAAATCTTTTATTTTTTGGTGCATTTGTGCAATCGCTTGTTGCAAACCCTCTGCATCTTTAAGCAATGTTGTAATATCTCTAAATATTATTCCTTTTTCTGGAAAATCTGGTATAGAACGTATTTTACTTTTTAAATCCATAAAAATCCCCTCCTATTTTTTACAGGTTAAATCGAAAATCTTTTATATCTAACTGTACTTTACTATTGCCTTGATATGTATTGATAGTGATGCCATACACAATATCAACACTTTTTTCAAGGTATCCATCATACATTATATTATCATAATTTTGCTCTCCATACAATTCTTTTATCATTTCTTCAAATTTCTCTATCGCTTCATCAAAACATATCGCATTAATATAAGTTTTGCCCTCTCGCAATACCATTCTTAATACATTTTTATGCTGCCCTACCAGCTTAAAATTTTCTACTGCTACATTTTTACTACCAAACAACGGTATATGATTTCCTTTGCCAAATGGTGCTAAACTTTTTAACTCTTTCGCTAGTGTTAAATCAACTTCTTCAAAATGCAACTGCTTCTCTATTTTTAAAATGGGTATATATTGCTCTGGTAATAATTTGCAGTTTTTATTTAGTCTTTCCTTTAATATCTCTACTTTATCACAAGTTATGGAAAGTCCCGCTGCCATTGTATGTCCCCCAAATTTTTCAAACAATTCCCTACAAGCATACAGTTCTTCAAACATATTATATCCCTCTATACTTCGTCCAGAACCTTTTGCCATATCTTCACCTGATTTTGTAATGACAATCGTTGGTTTATAATATTTTTCTTTGATTCTCCCCGCTACAATTCCTGCTACGCTTTCCTCTACATCATTTTGATATACCACAATGACATTATCTTCCTGTACCTTATTTTGCTCGATATATTCTATAATCTGTTCTGTGGACTGTTGTGTAATCTCTTTTCTATTATTATTTTTTACAATTAATTCATCTGCAATTTGTTTTGCCCTTTTTTCGTCTTTTTCACAAAAAAGCTCTACTGCCGTTGTTGCTGTACTCAATCTCCCTGCGGCATTGATACATGGTCCTATAATAAACCCAACATGATATTCTGTAATTTCTTTATCTAACAAATCCGTCTGCTCCAAAAGCGCCCTTAATCCAACATTTGTTGTTTCTTTTAGTGTTTTTAATCCCTCTTTTGCTATAATTCTATTTTCTTCTAACAAATCAACAATATCACAAATCGTTGCCAATGCCGCAAGGTGCAAGCACTCCTTTTGTAATTGTTCATTTTGTTTATTTTTCCTTTCCAAAAACAAGCTAATCAATTTATAGCAAAGTCCCCCTGCACAAAACAGCTTAAAGGGATACTGGCATTGTCTCTGCTTTGGGTCAACGATTGCATCTGCTTCTGGCAAAATATCACAACCATTACTATCAAATGCTGGCTCATGGTGGTCTATTACCACAACATTCATGCCAAGCTCTTTTGCCCTTTTAATCTCTGCTAATGCCGAAATACCATTATCGCAAGTAATTAGTAACTGTACTCCCTGCTCATGCAGCTGCTCTACTGCTTTTACATTTAATCCATATCCCTCACTTTGCCTATGTGGTATCCTATACATGACATCTGCTCCCAAATAACACAGCACTTTATACCATATTGATGTACTGGTTACACCATCTACGTCATAGTCACCATAAATAGCAATTTTTTGCTTTTGCTCTATTGCTCTATCTATGATTTGCAATGCTTTTTCTGCATCTTTCATAGGTTTGTCGCCTAGCAAACTATATAAATATTTTTCATCTGTATTTAAAAATGCTGCTGCCTGTTGTCTTGTAGCAATCCCTCTATGTGCCAGTACACACGCCGTTGCTTGCCTAATATGAAGCTCCTCAGCCATCGCTTTTGTGTTTATTTTTGTCCTTTTTAATATCCATCTATTTTTCACTAAGATTCCCCCCTTTTTTACTTCTTTTATCTATCCATAAAAAAACACCTGCCAATCAAAACAGATGCTTTACAAAATACATATTGTTATGTTATAATTCTTTTATAAAGTGAGCAGCCACCACAAAGTGGTCTGCCCCACTCTCTAGGAATAGAAAAACTACCCTAGTCGGTCAGGACTATGATGGGTAGTTTTTTAATGTCTAATTGCCTTATCTCTTATCAATATAAGAGAGCAATTCAATTACAACAAGACAGAAAGTTAAAAACAAATAAATACTTTCAAATGTTGTCATAATATCGCCCCCTTTCTATGTAGAGAGGAGGCAAAACCACTCCATCATGGCTACTCTTAACCAATATAACACATTTTATACTATATTTCAACAAATATTATTCTCTATCTTATCATGCACTTCTTTAAAAAAAATATCACATAAATCAAAAAACAAATCAAAACATTCCTTTTCTGTTTGACATACACTTCGGATATAAAAAACATAATCTACATTTACATCAAATATCATATTCTTATTTTTTTCTATCCATTTTCGAGTCCAATCATGAAATTCATTTTTAAAAATGCTATCTATACGATTGTCTTTTTGCGTATAGTAACTACAACATAAAAAGCCATTTAAAAAGCTGCGTAAATAGTCGAAATTTAATTTCTCAATAAACATACAAGGACGCTTTTTAATATAATTTTGTATCAAATTTTCTATGTCCATGTTTTATTCCTTTCTTTTTTATTATGACTTTTCGTTTTTAGGTAAAAGCACATACCATACAGAGCCTGAAATAAAGATAGAAGAATATGCCCCTGCTACAATACCTACTATCATAGGCAAAGAAAAATCTTTGATAGACTGCACACCCAAAATATAAATTGCGCCTATTGTAAACAAGGTAGTCAATGTGGTATTGATAGAACGTCCCAAAGTCTGACTAATGCTTTTATTGATTTTTTCGGCTGTTTGGCTTTTTCTAAATTTTGGCGTATTTTCCCTAATTCTATCAAATATGACAATTGTGGAGTTAATAGAATAACCCAATATTGTCAAAAGTACCGCAATAAAAGCATTATCTACTGGAATACGCAAAATTGCATAGCAAGTCATAACAATTAGCACATCATGCGCTAAGGCAATAATGGCACTACCACCTGCTCTCACGTCTTTAAATCGTATGGAAATATAGATTAACATACAAACACAGGCAATCAGCACTGCTTTAATTGCTGTCATTTGCATTTCGCTACTGACCGTTGCAGAAACATCTACAATAGAGTCAATCACAGCATTTTGATATTTTTGTGTAATACTTTCTGACAACTTTGTCCTAGTATCACCGTCAATTGACTGCATTTTAATCGAAACACTATTTGTTCCAATTACTTTTTGCACTTGTGGGCTTTTTTGCCCTGTGACATCTTCTATAATTTGTGTAATGTCATCATTGGAAAATTCTTCTCCCACTTCCACACTCATCGAAGTACCACCAGTAAATTCTATACCAAAATTAAAAATGCCTTTTCCTGCACTTGCATTCACTATCATTGTAATAATACCCGCTGCAATAATCAACAGGGATACTGCAAAAAATTTGATTCTATTTTCTACAATTTTCATTTCTGCCACCTCCTTTATTTACTTCTCAATCCATAGTATTTTGGATTATTTATGCCAATATATATCATGCCCTGCAATATCATTCTTGTAATAAAAATTGCGGTAAACATAGAAAGAATAATACCTATCATCAGTGTTTGCGCAAAGCCTTTTACTGTTCCTGTTCCCAACCAAAACAATACGCCTGCTGCAATCAGTGTTGTAACATTACCATCTATAATGGCAGGCAATGCCCTTGAAAAACCATTGTGAACTGCTACACGCAAGGAATGTCCTGCTATCAATTCTTCTTTCATTCTTTCAAAAATAACCACGTTTGCGTCAACTGCCATACCAACAGAAAGCACAATACCTGCAATACCTGGCAAAGTTAAAGTAACGTGTAAGGTACTCAGCGCTACCAATTCCAATCCAACATATATCACAAGCGCCCAATCTGCTGCAAATCCCAATGCTTTATACATAATCAACATAAACAGCAACACTAATGCAATACCAATGACACCTGCTTTTAAACCAGTAGAAAGGGCATCTGCACCCAGTCTTGCACCGACATTTTCCATTTTAAGCACATTCAAATTAAAAGGCAATGAGCCTGCACGTATCAATGATGCTGTTTTTTCTGCTTCTTCTGGTGTAAAATGTCCTGTAATAATGGCATTTCCATCTGTAATTTCTGCATTAACTACAGGAGCGCTTACTACTTCATCATCTAATACAATCGCAATTTGTTTTCCAATATTATTTTTCGTTGCTTCTGCAAAAAGTGTTTTACCCTCTGCTGTAAATTCTAGTGATACATAAGGTTCAGAAACGCCTTGTTGTGAGGTTTGTCCTACTTGTTTTCTTGCATCTGCAACCATATCA
>CAMXTM010000011.1 GCA_947246775.1 uncultured Clostridium sp.
CAGAAGCAGAAAGCCGTATCAGAGATACAGACATGGCAGAAGAAATGATGAAATATACAAAGAACAACATTCTTATTCAGTCTTCTCAAGCTATGTTGGCTCAAGCAAATCAAGTGCCACAGGGCGTTCTTCAGTTATTACAATAATTGGTTCTATAGTTTGGGTTTTTTATCCAAATTTCTCTATAAGAGTATTACAACAAAACAAAAAACGAAAAGGGCTAGCGTATGCTAGCCTTTTTTGTTATAATGATTAAGACCTTAGGGACTCCGTCCCTAAAACCCTGCAAACTTTTTGAAAAAAGTTTGACAAAAACTTTAAAAGGGAAACTACGCTGCGCTACGTTTCCCTAGTGTTTTTCAAATTTGTATTTCTTTTTGCAAAGAAATAGAGGTGAGGACTAGTCCTCACAAAAAGAGAGATTGGTTAAAAAAAGAGAGGTGCGTTATTTGTGAAAAAAGATATTGTGTTGCAGCCAAGTATTTATGACGATTTCGCTTGTATAGGCAGCGAGTGCAAAAATGACTGCTGTCATGGTTGGAATATTGACTTTACCAAAGAAGAATTTAAAAATGTCAAAAGAAAAATGCATACGGACGAGTTTAAAAGTGTGTTCGAAGATGCGTTTTATTTTGACAAGGGAAAATGTATTATTAAGTTGGACGAAAAGAAAAGATGTAAGTTTTTGAATGACGACGGGCTATGCAAAATGTATATTGAAGTCGGTCACGAAAATATGAGCGTTACTTGTAAAATTTTCCCTAGAATGTTGTCAAAATATGTCAATAGCTATGAAAGGTTTTTGTCTATTGCTTGCGAAAAAGTAGTTGATTTGCTGCTGGAGCAGGAAGATGGCTTGCAAGTGGAAGTCAAAGAGATGGAATTGCCTAAGCTCGAAAAAAGTAAATCTATTTTGTTTAGTGGGCTTGCGCTCGAAAAAAATCCTCGCTTGCAGCTTTGGGGCGATATGAAAATTTTGATGTTGGGCGTGCTGCAAAATAGAGCTTATGACTTTGGCGAAAGAATGGTATTGCTGGGACTTGCTGCGCAAAAAATTGAAAAAATGTGCGACGACAAACAATTTGATGCTGTGCCTGCGTATATTCAGGATTTTATTGAGGATATTGATAAAAATGTAGACTCTTATAAACAAAATTTTACAAGAATGACAAGAGATGGTAAAAAAAGAGCGTCACAGGTAAGTATTTATCATATGTCAAGATGGCAGGGTAGCGAGATTGAGCAAAAATTGAAAGAAAAAATTGATTATAAGAGTGGTTATGAGTTTACCCCAGAAACAGGCGAAGATAAAACAAAAGTTGAAATGAAATTGAATTTTTCTACAGAATATAATAATGCAAAATATCAGCAGGCGCTGGACGATTTTCAGGAGTTTTTAAAGGGCAAAGAGCATTGGCTGGAAAATGTCATGATTGAGGGATTCCTTGCCGCAAGAGGATTTTATCGAGTTACTGGCGGTTTTTGGAGAAATTATTGTGCTATGGCGGTTACTTATAGTGTCTTCCTGTTTGTGCTGAGCTGCTGCCTCGAAAAAGACAGTACAAAAGAAGATTTTAAAAAGTATGTTACAGAAATTGCTAGAAGTATGTTCCATAATGAAGAACATACCAAAGCGTTGGAAGAACACCTCAAAGAGACAGAAAGCGATACCTTAGCTCACGTTGCAATATTAGTTTTATAATGTTTTGAATATTTTTGGTTATACTATTTCTGCAAAAGTTTTTGTAGAAAGGAAAATATTCGTATGTCAAAATTTGTCGTAGAAGCGAGTCATTGCCTAAAAGGCGATGTTACCATAGGAGGTTGCAAAAATGCTATTTTGCCCATTCTTGCCGCAACCTTACTGACGGAAGAAAAATGTGTCATCAAAGCAGTACCACCACTATCTGATGTTGTGGCACTGTGTAGTATGCTAAAAGATATGGGCGTTTGTGTGGAATTTGAGGAAGAAAAGCAATGCGTTTGTGTCCAAGCAAAAAATATTTGTACGATTAAGACGGATTACGAAAAAGCTGGAAAAATGCGAGCATCGTTTTTGATTATGGGCGCATTGCTTGCCCGATGCCATGAGGCGGTCATTCCACTTCCTGGAGGTTGCCCTATAGGAAGTCGCCCCGTTGATTTACATTTAAAAGGATTTTGTACATTAGGCGCACAGGCGGAACAGTCACATGGTTTTATTTCGATTTCTGTAAAAGAGTTGCAGGGGGATAAAATTTATTTAGATTTCCCGAGTGTGGGCGCAACAGAAAATATTATGATTGCTGCAACCCTTGCAAAAGGGGTGACAACGATTGTCAATGCTGCCGCTGAGCCAGAAATTGTGGATTTGGCTGAATTTTTAAAAAGTATGGGCGCAAATATCACAGGAGAGGGCAGCAATACGATTACGATTATAGGCGTAGAAAAACTGCATGGTACAGAGTATACAGTAATGCCTGATAGAATTGAAGCAGGTACGTTTATGATAGCTGCGGCAATTACAGAGGGCGATGTTGTTTTAAAAAATGTAAGAGAAAAAGATTTAAAACCCATTTTGGCAAAACTTTCAGAGGCAAAAGTAAATACCCAAAAAGTAGAAGAAAATGCTTTTCGAGTGTATACAACAGAACCCTTGCAGCCAATTAGTATCAAAACAATGCCTTTTCCCGGATTTCCTACGGATATGCAAGCGCCTTTTATGAGTTTGCTCTCTGTGATAAAAGGGACAAGTATGATTACAGAAACGGTGTTTGAAAATCGTTTTTTGCACGCAGGAGAATTGCAAAGAATGGGCGCAAAAATCAATATTGAAAGTAGAAGTGCTGTAATAGAGGGCGTAGAAAAATTGACAGGAACACAGGTAAAAGCAACCGATTTGAGAGGTGGCGCAGGGCTGATACTTTCTGCACTTGCGGCAGAGGGAAAAACAGAAATTAGTGATATTTACCATATTGAAAGGGGATATTATCACATTGAAAAAAAGCTAAAAGCGATTGGTGCTAAGATTAAAAAGATAGAAAAAGATTGAGAGTGCTGTTTTTGCTGGAAAGCCTTTAAAAAAGGGTAAAAATGGATAAAAATTTTATAAAAAAACTTTATTTTTGCAATTTTGCAATACTAGATTATCTAAAACCTTGGGAATTTATTCTTAAGGTTTTCTTTTTTGGGAATACTCTTTATTTTTTGCAATTTATGCCGATATGTATATAATGAAAGAATGTCTTTCATTCGCTATGCGAATCAAAAATGAAGAAAGGAGTACATGCTTATGAAAAGGGGAAAGAGCAGACTTTTAGCAGGGCTTTTGTCTATGTCTATGGTATTTTCTGTTGTAAATGCGCCAATCGAAGCACTTGCTGCAACGGACACCAGCGGGCATTGGGCAGAGGCAAGCATTAACAACTGGATAAATCGTGGCTATATTAGCGGTTATCCAGATGGGACATTTCGCCCTAACAATGCTATTAGTCGTGCCGAGTTTGTAACGATAGCAAACAAGGCGTTTGGTTTTACAAGTAGTCAGGGTATTTCATTTAGTGATGTAAAACCAGGCTACTGGGCATACAGTGAAATACAAAAAGGTGTTGCAGCAGGATATGTGCAGGGAGATACAAAAGGAACATTTCGCCCTGGAAGTGCTGTATCAAGGCAAGAGGCAGCGGTTATGCTGGCAAGGCTGAGAGGCTATGAAAATGATGCATCAGGTGCTGATAGTTATACCGATAGATGGGCAATGGCAAATTGGGCGGCTGGTGCAATTGGCGCTGTTTCTAAAAATGGTGTTATGAGTGGCTATCCTGATGGAACATTTCGCCCTCAAAGAGATTTGACGAGAGCAGAAGCAGTTGCATCACTGCAAAAAATAGCAAATTCGTCAAATTCTTTTGGTAATACAGGTACAATTACAAATAGCAACTATAATATGAACAACAGTAATTCTAGCGCACCTGTATATGTGACACCAAGTTCTAGTTCCAGTTCTAGTTCCAGTTCTAGTTCTAGTTCTAGCTCAACTTCTAGTTCCAGAAATAATTCCAGTACAAATACCATATCTGGTACAAGAAGTTCTAGTGGTAGAACGATTTTAGATGGTACAAGGCTAGAAAATAGGACTTTGACAACGGATTTGGAAATACCACGTAGTGTGGGCAGCCAAAACGTCACATTAAAAAATGTTCGTATGAGAGGAACATTGTATGTAAAAGGCGGCGGTACAATTACCTTAGAAAACTGTGATATTGCTACAGTAGTAATGGATAAAAAAGATGCCGTATTAAAAAACAATGGTAGTTCTGATGTAGAAGAAGTTCGTTTTGAGGATAGAGGACGACTTGATGGTAAGGGTTATCTGAATGTTTTGATAGATGATGATAGTATATCAGAAGTCATTATTGATGCCGATGTAGATACCTTAACATTAGATGCCGATGTAGATGTTAGATTGTATGCCAATGCTAATATTGATACATTTGAAATCACAAAAAATGCGGATAGAGCAAAAATCAGAGTGGGCGAAGATGCTCAAGTTACAGAAATGCAAATATATGATAAAGTGCGTATTTCTGGAAAAGGTAAAATTGATACCATGACAGTTTATGTTTCTGGCGTACATTCTAGTATTGAGCCAAGAAGATTGATACAGCAAGATGGTGCTAGAAAACCAAGTTTTAGCTATCAAGATGATGATGATGACGATGATGGTGGCGATTATGATAACCTGACCATTGATGAAGACGATGAAGATTTTGATGGTGAGGGAGAAAGATACGATAGAGTAAAAATTGCAGCAGAAGACGTCAGCATAAAAGACTTGACAGCATATGATGACTTGATTGTAACAAGCGCAGCTGGAGATAGTACCATTCGAATTGATGATGTTACAGTAAAAGGAGACGTTTATATTGAAGGTGGCGGCGATAGTTCTGTTATCTTTGATGATTGTAGCATTAGTGGTAATATTTATTCCAGAAAAAGTAGCAGTCGATATGATGAGCCTGTAGCAATAAAATTGCGTGATACTTCTGTAAAAGGCGATGTTTATGTCACAGGAGATACTATATTAGAATCTAATGAAAAACTAAATAAAGTCATATTAAATAAAGAATTGTCAGAAACATTTAGACTAGATGCTGAAGTAGCAAACTTGACCATTAACTATAAAAATGATGTACAACTGAGAGGAAGTAAAACAATTGATAATGTAGATGTTGCATCAGGGTTAAACAATGTCAAGATTACAATGAATGGCGGCAAAATCAGTACATTGACAACACGTTCCCCTATTAGAATAGATGGAACAGGTACAATAGATAGACTTTTGACAAACCAAACAAATGATATTGGAAATAGTATTACAGTAGGTAGTATAGGAGAGGTAGGAGATGACCCGTCCGCAACAAGCTATACCATTAATTCTTCTGTTTCTGATAACTCTAGTAGTTATGGTAGTATTTCCCCATTGGGACAACAGACAGTAGCAAATGGCGGCACAATGGCATATACCATTGCAGCAAATAGCGGCTACCATGTGTCAAGTATTGTTGTAGATGGTACAGAAGTGAACTTGGAAAGTAAGTTGTATAGTGGTTATACTTATACATTTAATAATGTAAAGGCAAACCATGAAATTGTGGTAGCGTTTGCAAAGGGCGCTGGAACAGACGGTACTGGTAGTGCAAGTAATGGCACAAATAATGGTGGCGATACCCCAGATACGCCAAGCGAAGATGGCTATACCATTACAACAAATGTCAATGGCTCAGGCGGTGGCGTAGACCATGAGGTTGTAAAAGTAAAAGAGGGAGAAGAAGGAACTGTTACCTTTACAGCAGAAAAAGATTACCATATTTCAGATATTACTATTGATGGCACAACAAGCCTAAGAAAAATAAATGAAAGTGGTGGAATTTATAAAGAGGTAAAATATACCTTTAAAAATGTTATAAGAGACCATACTATTAGTGCAACATTTGCAGCAGGAGCAGGTACAACAGTAACTAGCATTTCGTCTGATGAAGAAGATAAGCCTGATGTAAAACCAAGTGGTTATAAATATGAAATAACAACCATGCTTGCAGACATTCATGGCAAGAAATTGACACAAGATGAAGCTACTGGTAGATATTATTGTCTTGCAGGAGACACTGTGCAGTTGATAATGTCAAAGTTGGAGACAAATGACCCTAATGAAGACTACTTGACAACAAAATGGGCAATTGTAAATAATACAACAGATATGAGAATGGAATTAGCACAAGCAGAAAATAGTACATTAGGTTTGTTGACAACAACAGCAAATAATGGTCATGCGGTTATGTTGAGGGTGGAAGTATTTGATACAAGCAAATCTAACATTAGCGCTGCAGTTTATCAGTCTGATGTAATCGAATTGCACGTTGATGTGCCAATGGAAGATTTAATGTTGTCTAATTCAGACGAATTGTATTGTCAAGGTTATGAATATATACTGTCACCACAAAACTTTAGTTATATACCAGCAGAAGCAACGGCAGCAAATGACAGACAAAACATTGAATGGACAATTGTAGGGGAACACATTAACGATGTAGACCTTCAAACAAAGAAAGAAGTTAGAATTGCACAAAAAGACACAGGTAATGGTTCTACTGTACCATCACTTTTGGTTGAGCAGTCACAAAGAGAAACCGAAAATAGTAATCAAATTAGACAAATTACGCAGCCTATAGGATATGTAGACATTTTGGCGACCATACCAAATGGAGAAGGCAAAATGAAAGAATTTGAGAAAAAATTTAGAATTCAGTTTATAGGCAGTAAGGTAATACCAGTCATTGCATTGAGACTGAACAATGATGATAAGACAGAAACAGTAGAGGGTATTACGGATTTGAATTTGAGCGACATTAGGGCAGAAATTGTACCATCAGACGCAACCTATAAACAAATAGAATGGCGTGTTGCAAGCCAAGAGGGCGTTGCACAAAATAATATTGGTGAAGTAGAAAAAAGCGGAAACTACTTGACAAAACTTGTTACAACTGGTTATCCGGGCGTGATTAAGCTGAGACCATTTATTACAAATGGTGCAGGAGCAGGAGAAACTTTTGACCCTGACATTGATTCAGAGGAAGTAACAGTAACCGTTAAAGTAGTAGAGCCTACAGTTCAAATGAATCCAGTAGTAGCAGAAAGCGGAACAGATATAGGCGATACAATTATACTTTCTGCACAGGTAACAAACGCAAATAGAACGCCATATACAGCAATTACAGGCTGGCAAAAGACTTATAAAGAAAATCCAAAAGAGAACGAATGGAAAGATATTGATTTAGTAACTGATTTAGATGGTGTTGAATCTCCAGATGATAATGGTGTTTATCGTGTAGGATATGAAGTAATATCAGATGACTTAAATGCAGGCGATAACTATACTCCTAAAAAAGTATATTTTAGAGCAATAGTAGCATGCGATAAAGACTATGACCCTAAGGCTGAATCACAAGATACAACAAAGAATTTGGTTCCCTCTAATGTAGTTAGCGTAGAGTGTAAAGCACAAGAGCTTGTATTCCCAACAACAACCGTTTCTGGTGGAAAAATTACAACAGATAGAGATGGTGTACGTACAATTACTGGTTATGATACAGTGAAATTGCCAACCATACCAAATGCTGATATTACTTGGACAATGACTCCAGCTGACTCAGAAGTTGCCAAAATAGAAAATGGTAATTTAATTTTGTATGGTAAACCAAATGGTACAGGTGCTGAACCACAACGATTTACATTAACAGCGCAAGTAAATAAAAATGGAATGGATAAAGGAACAACATCATTTGAAATAAGCAATACATCAGTTATTGTTAGTAGTAAAGATTCTTCAATTGCTGTAAGAAATGCGGCAACTACTGACATTACTAGTGCAAAGCCGGGAAGTAAAATTTATTTAACTGAAATGACTGTATTACCAAAAACTGCATATTATAATGCTCCTGTATTTACTGATGCTAATAAATTAACATGGCAAATGGGTACAGAAATAAAGAAAGAAAATGGTATAGATGTTATTCAAGACCCAGAAATATTGAATCTTACGCCAGATGCAAATGGAAACTATGAATATACAATACCAGATGACGCAGAGGGTACACTTTACTTTAGTGCTGTTTGGAAAAATGGTGGTAGAATTGCAGCAACAACTAGTATACCAAAAGCAGTAAAAATAAATACTTATATACCAGTAACAGGTATTGATTTTTCTGATACAGCGATGGGAGATTTGCAACCTGTTAGTGATAAGGCATATAGTTATACTATAAGCAAAGAAGCATATGCACAAAATGACTTGATAATTAGTTTAGGTCTTGCTAAAATACTACCTACAAATGCTAGTGTAAAGGATAAACAAGAAACACAAATAGAGTGGTCTGCAAGAATTCCTAATGAAATAGCTGCTTTTGATGAACAATATAATTTAAAAATAGCACAAAATGACCCAACAGTAGGTAATGTAGGTGGAACTATTATAGCAACAGCAGTAGTAAAAGATGGTTTAAGAGAGGGAGACGATTTTGTTGCACGTTTGACAATTACAGTAGAAAAAACAGAACCAGTACCAGAGAAAACTAGCACACAAACAACAGCAGCGAAAGCGCCATCTCGTGTTACGGCATCTAAGCCAATTGCGACAGTCAATGATGTACCAGAGGAGAGCAAGACTGATACAACAAACAACAACACAAGCAACGTAACAGACAACAATGTGACAAACAACAACACAAGCAACACAACAGACAACAATGTAACAAACAACAACGCAAGCAATACGACAGACAACAATACAAACAATGTAGTGGACAACAAACAGGAAACAACAGGTGTTCCTGATGCAAATGGTTTTGTACCAGTCAGTGACATTTCCTTTAGCGATGTCATTGGTTTGCAGGCAACGGCTCAGCCAAATGTATACCATGTGACAAGCAACAAGTCACAGGATACAGTTGTCAATTTAGGTGAGTTTATCAATGAAGTAAGTGGCGCACGTGCAGGCATTAAAGTATTGCCTACTAACGCAACCAATCAAACAGTAACATGGAGCGTGGGCAGAGGTACTTCTGTTGTGCCAAGTACAATGTCAAATACAACCTTTATTACAGGAATTTGTAGACTGAATAAAGAAACAGGTACACTGAAAATTGAAAAAAATGTAACTGCAACTTTGGCTTTAGTAGCAACAATAAAAGGTGGCGTGAGTGAGGAAATTGATTTTACAAAACAAATTACAATCAATATTTCTCCAACAGCACCAGTTACAACACCAACAACACCAAATGCACCAGTTACAACGCCAAATACGACACCAAACACAAGTACACCAACTACAACCACACCAGTCAATCCAATGCCAGCAAATACAACGCAGGCAACAACAAGACAGGTAGTGTCTGTAGGAACAACACAGGTAGGTACTTCTAGTACACAGTCAGCTAGTAGCACATCACAGGCAAAATCAAATGTGTACGCTGAAGACACAACAACAATCAGGGGTACAATGAGTAATGCTGATGTCAAAATTGAAACATCTGGACAAAAGAAAGTTGGTATGGGAATTACATTAAGAGCAGTTTCTAAATCAACACAAAAAGAGTATACCGATGTAGATTGGATAGTAACAGACAAGGGTAGCACAAATGCAGAAATCAAAAATGGTCGCTTGAGAGCAACAAAAGCAGGTACGGTAACCGTACAGGCAGTTGTATATACTTCAACAGGTGATAGAATGGTATGCTCTACCAACATTACAATTTCAAACTAATCAAAAAAAGAACCTCCTACAATATTGTGGGAGGTTTTTAATTGACAGAAATAGGTTAATATGATATTTTGTAGCGAAACGGGAAGAATTGCCAAAATTTTATGTAGTAAAATGGGATTTTTGGGTAACATTACAATAAGCAAATGAGGTAAAATAAAAAGGAAATGTTTAAAGATTATATTTATTCATATTATATGCATAAATAGGAATGGTTTTTTATAAATTGTTTTCATAAAGTTTTGAAAAATAATCTGTTTTTACTTGCATAATATGAATAACTTATGTATAATTATAACATTATAGAACGGAGGAATGAATTATGATAAAAGCAGGCGTCATTGGCGCAACAGGATATGCAGGAAATGAATTAGTAAGATTATTGATGCAGCACCCAGAAGTAGAATTAAAAACACTTCTCAAAGATATATTGGAAAAGAATTTAATGAGGTATATGAAAACTATAGAGAGATTAACACTTTAGTCTGTCATGAAGAAGATATCGAAGCAATGGCAGAAGAATGTGATGTTGTATTTTTGGCACTACCACATGGTGTAGCAGCAAAAAAAGTGACAGCAGAAATTTTGCAAAAAACAGTGATAATTGATTTTGGCGCAGATTTTAGATTGCAGGACGTAAAGGACTATGAACAATGGTATGGTTTGCCACACGAGGGCAAAGATTTGCTCAAGCAAGCAGTTTACGGCTTATGTGAAGTAAACAGAGAAAAAATAAAAGGCGCAAAATTAATAGCTAATCCAGGTTGTTATACGACTTGTAGTATTTTGTCACTCATACCATTACTATCAGAAAAATTGGTAGATACCAAAAGTATTATTATTGATGCAAAATCAGGCGTCAGCGGAGCAGGTAGAGGGCTTGTGACAGGCAGTTTATACTGTGAGGCAAACGAAAGCATCAAAGCATATAAAGTAGCGAGCCACAGACATACACCAGAAATTGAAGAACAGCTTTCTTATATCGCAGGGGAAAAAATAACACTTTCCTTTACACCACATTTAACACCTATGAATCGGGGTATTCTTGCGACTTGCTATGCTACTGTAAAAGAGGGCGTAACAGAGGAAGTAGTCAGAAAAGCATATGAAAAATGGTATGGAAAAGAATATTTTGTCAGAATTACAAAAGAAGGTGTTTTCCCAGAAACAAGATGGGTAAAAGGGTCTAATTTTGTTGATATTGGTTTTACAGTAGATGAAAGAACAAAAAGGATTATTGTAATAGGTGCGATAGACAATTTAGTAAAGGGAGCAGCGGGACAGGCAGTACAAAACATGAACATTGTATTTGGTTTGAAAGAGGACACAGGACTTTGCCAGCCTCCTATTTTCCCAGCTTAAAACTAGAATTTTAAGGGCGTTGCCCTTAACAACCCACTTCTTTCTTGAAAGAAAGAAGCAAAGAACTTTTATGCGAAACTAGCGTTTCGCTGTTAAGGAAACTTCGTTACACTACGTTTCCTTAAAAAGAAATTGATTTTGTAAAAAAGTGGGTAAAAAAGCTAAAAAATAGTTTTTTCGATAGAGAAGTGCGTAAAATCTTCAATAAAAGGAGGGGACGCTTTGTGAGGATTATTGATGGAGGGATTACAGCAGCAAAAGGATTTTGGGCGACAGGCGCACACATAGGCATTAAAAAAATAAAAAAAGATTTGTCGCTTTTATATAGTGAAAAGCCAGCCGTTGTGGCGGGTATGTTTACGCAAAATATTGTGCGGGCTGCGCCAGTAGTAAGAAATGAACAAATGGTAAAAAGTGGAAAGTTAATCAAGGGGCTTGTTACAATCAGTGGCAATGCCAATGCCTGTACAGGGGAGCAAGGCATATTAGACAATCAAAAAATGGCTGATGTTTATGCGGAAACGCTACAATTAAACGCAGATGAAATATTGACAGTAAACGCAGATGAAATATTGACAGCGGCAACGGGTATTATTGGCAAACAAATGCCAATTGATGTAATTGAAAAAGGGATACGAGAAGTAGCACCATTTTTAAAAAGAGATAGAGAGAGCGCAAGAGAAGCCGCAAAGGGGATTATTACAACAGATACTTTTTTAAAGGAAGTAGCGGTAGAATTAGAACTTGGTGGAAAAACGGTGACAATAGGTGCTATGGCAAAGGGCAGCGGTATGATTCACCCAAATATGGCGACAGTGCTTGCTTTTTTGGCAACAGATGCAGTAATTTCTCAAGAATTGCTGCAAAAGGCATTAGCGGACGCAGTAGAAATTACGTATAATATGATTTCTGTAGATGGTGCGGTAAGTACCAATGATATGGCATTGCTTTTGGCGAATGGTATGGCGGAAAATGAACCAATTACAGAATATAGTGAGGATTATAATAAGTTTAAAGATGCCATTTTGTATATTAACCAAAAATTAGCAATCCAAGTGATTCATGATGGCGAGGGCGCAAGTAAATTGATTGCCGCAGCGGTAACAGGAGCAAAAACCAAGCAAGACGCTAGAAAATTGGCAAAGGCAATTATCAATGACAATCTAGTCAAAACGGCGATGTATGGCGAAGACGCTAATTGGGGACGTATTTTAGCTGCAATGGGCGGTTCTGGGGGATTTTTTAATCCAGAAAGAGTTGAAATTGCCTTTCAAAATGAAAAGGGCTATTTGTCGCTGATGGAGCAGGGGCAGCCGATTGCTTTTGATGAGGGAAAAGCATTGGAAATCTTAGCCGAAAGGGATATTATTATACACATTACCCTGCACGATGGCACAGAAGAAGCGATTGCTTGGGGTTGTGACTTGGGGCATGAGTACATCAGAATTAACGGAGAGTATCGCTTGAGAACATAAGGCAAAGTGGTTACGATGCAAAATAAATATTTTAAAGTATTTTTTGGCTTGGATATGGCACTTCATAGTATGATTTTGCTTTGTGTGGCATTTATGATATATCAAGCGGATTATTATAAGTCTTTTGCGGGCTTTGGCTCTCTGCTTATGTTGTTGGTGCTAGTACCTTATTTTGTGGTATTAGCTTGTGCTATGATATTTTTGCTGTTGTTTATGATATGGAAAAAAAGAATCGTATTGATGATTGCATTAGTTTTACAAATGCTTTGTTCGCTGTTATGGCTGTTTGTGGCACATTTATTGCATTCGGCTGTTTCGGTATTTGAATTGGTCATGATATTGCAAATTATAATGATAATTGCGTTATTCTTGTTTTTATGGGAAAAAGAGTAGTAAAATAGAGGAATTAGGAGGAAAAAAAGTGAAAGAGAAAAAAGGCGGTGTAACCACAGCAAAAGGATACAAAGCAACAGGTGGTGCAGTAGGCATTAAAGAGGGCATTAAGGATATGGCGATTGTAGTAAGTGATGTGCCAGCGGTAGCAGTAGGCGCATTTACAACCAATGTCGTAAAAGCAACTTCTGTATTGCGTAATATGGAAATTATGGAACAAAAACAAAAGATAAAAGGTATTGTAGTCAATAGCGGTAATGCCAATGCCTGCACAGGAGTAGAGGGCGAAAAAGCAAATCAAGAAATGGCGCAAGAACTTGCAAACTGTTTACAGGTAGGACAGGAACAAGTATTAACTGCATCAACTGGTGTTATTGGGGCAACTTTTCCAATTGAAAAAGTAAAAAATGGGATTCGTATGCTGTTTCCAAAGATTGGGGATAGTTTAGAAGATGGACATCTTGCTGCTGAGGGAATTATGACAACAGATACTTATTCCAAAGAAGTCGCTGTAGAGGTAGAAATTGGTGGAAAAACCGTAACAATAGGCGGTATGGCAAAGGGCAGCGGTATGATTCACCCAAATATGGCAACGATGCTTGCTTTTATTACAAGTGATGTGTGCATCAAAAGAGAATTGCTTGACGAAATCTTAAAAGAGAGCATACAGACAAGTTATAATATGGTGTCTGTAGATGGGGATACGAGTACCAATGATACTGTAGTTGTTTTGGCAAATGGGCTTGCAGGAAATGCGGAAATTGCAGAAAAAAATGCAGATTATAAAACATTCAAAGAGGCATTACACTATGTCAATACAAAATTAGCAAAGGATTTAGTAAGAGATGGCGAGGGCGCTACAAAATTTATAGAGGTTAGCGTAGCTGGCGCAAAAACAGAGCAAGACGCAAAAACCATAGCAAAATCTGTTGTAACTTCTAATTTAGTAAAGACAGCAATGTATGGTGCAGATGCCAACTGGGGCAGAGTGCTGTGTGCAATGGGATATTCTGGCGTAACTTTTGATACCAAAAAAGTAGACATTATTTATCATAGTGCCAAAGGTAGTATTGACTTGATGACACAAGGCAGCCCAATTGTATTTGATGAGGAAAAAGCGGCAGAAATTTTGAGCGAAAAAGAAATTACAGTAGAAATTAAAATACAAGAGGGAAAGGAAAAGGCAGTTGCTTGGGGCTGTGATTTAAGCCACGAATATGTTAGCATCAATGGAGATTATCGTTCTTAATGTGGTATAATTAGGAAAGGATATTAAAAAAGTGGTGTTGTATCCGCCTATAAAGAAATCACAGGAAAAGAAAGAAAAAGAGGATAGTATTTTAGAAAAAGAAGCTGCTGAAGCAGAAAAAAATAAGAAATAAAAAAGTAGGGAAAGGATTCGCATAATATGGAAAGAGATGCTATGCAAATATATATTGATAAGGCAAAAACACTGATGGAAGCATTGCCTTATATTAAAAGATTTTATGATAAAACAGTAGTCATTAAATATGGCGGAAGTGCTTTAATCAATGAAAATATCAAACAGACTGTCATACAAGATATTGCCTTAATGAAATTGGTAGGAATGCACCCAGTGATTGTACATGGGGGCGGTCCAGACATCAATGCCTTTTTAAAGCAAATGAACATAGAGTCAAAATTTGTCAATGGTTTGCGAGTAACCGATGAAAAAACAATGGAAATTGTAGAAATGGTATTATCTGGAAAACTAAACAAACATATTGTAACAGAAATTGAAACGCAAGGCGTAAAAGCAGTAGGCATTAGCGGCAAAGATGGCGGCATTATTAAGGCAAAAAAGATAGAAAAAGATGGTGTAGACTATGGCTGCGTAGGGGATATTGTTTCCGTTGACCCAACTTTAGTACAGTCTTTGATAAACAATGAATTTATACCAGTCATTGCTCCAATTGGAAAAGATGACAATGGCACAACGTATAATATCAATGCTGACTATGCGGCTGTAGCAATTGCGGGAGCATTAAAGGCAGAAAAATTGGTATTTTTGACAGATGTAGAGGGCGTTATGCGAGACATCAATGACCCTGATTCCATTATGAGTTTTATCAATGCAGAAAAAATACAAAAGCTGATTGAAGATGGCATTATTTCAGGCGGCATGATACCAAAAGTAGAGTGTTGCATGGAGGGGATTCGACAGGGCGTAAATAATGTCCATATCTTAGATGGGCGAGTAGAGCATTGCCTGATATTAGAAATCTTTACACCAGAGGGAATTGGCACAATGATAGAAAAATAAGAAAGGAATGGTAGATATGGG
>CAMXTM010000012.1 GCA_947246775.1 uncultured Clostridium sp.
ATCACTATGCGCTGACACTTCTGCATGAAGTGAAACAAGCGTTTTTTCTGCGCCATAGCTATGCACTATCAAATCATGTATGCCCAATATTCCCTCATAAGAAAGCACTTCCTTTTTGATTTCATTTACTAAGTCAATGGAGGGTGCTGTTCCAATAAGGGGGTTGAGCGTTTCTTTTGCTGTAGTGACACCTGTATATAATATAAACAACGCTACCACAATGCCCATATACCCATCAATATTTTTATCAAAAAAATGTTCTACCAACATACCTAATATGACAGCAGAGGTAGCGGCAACATCACTTAAACTATCCATAGCAGTTGCTTCTAAGGTTGCCGAATCAATCATTTTGCCGATTTTTTTATTAAAAAAACACAACCATAGTTTTACTAAGATAGAACACAGCAAAATTACAAAGGAAATGATATGAAAATTTGTCTGTTCTGGGTGTATTATTTTATCAAAGGAGGCTTTTAAAAGTTCTATCCCCATCAATATAATAATCAGTGATACCACAAAACCTGCAACATATTCATATCTACCATGTCCAAAGGGGTGTTCTTTATCTGCTGGTCTATCTGCCAATTTAAAGCCTAGCAATGTCGCTACAGAAGAACCAGCATCAGACAAATTATTGAGTGCATCTGCCATAATAGAAACAGAAGATGTTATAATACCAGCAAACAGTTTGATAGCAAAAAGAAATATATTACAAAATATGCCTACACAACCGCTTACCATACCATATTTTTTTCTTGCATCACTATCTGATATATCACATTTTACAAAATGTTTTACAATAAAATTTGTCACATGCTTCTCCCCTTTTAAAATAGAGTGTTATCCCCATATGCCCTCTTGGTCGCTTAAATCTCTTGTGCTAATCATATATTTTTCTATCATTTTAACAGGTTGATAAGAACGTTTTGCCTTTCTCATGCCCTCTATACCCATGTCTTCCTCTCGATTGATATATTCCACATCTTGACATTCATGCAATATATACTGCTGGTTTATCATAGGATAAGCACCCTCTATATCTGATTTTGCTTTTTCTATGTGTATTAGCTGCATATTGTCAGCAATTCTTTCTCCTACTGTAAATGCTACCAATTTTCCTTTTACAAACAAGCAACCACCATTTAATCCCAACGCTTTTCTATGGTGCAAAGCAAGCATAACAGAAGTTCTTTCATCAAACAACTCTATGGATTTTTCTTCTTTTTGCTCGCTCCAATCTTCATATAAGGCAATACAATCTTTTATCATATTATCTTCTAATACAGCATATTGATAGTCTGGATATTTTGACATAAATTTATTGATATGATTTCTTTTACCATGCAATTTTTTTCCTCTTAATGTAGCAAGACTTTCTCTCTCATATACATAGTCCCAAGCCATTTCTGTAGGCTGTATAAAAAGTTCTGGGCAGCATTGCTCTATTTTTTCTTTAAAAGGCAACCATACAGAACGCAAAGTTGGCTCTGTCCCTATGCTTTTCATATAATCTATTGCAGTATAAACTGCTTCTCTATAGTCCACAGTAACACCATATTTTGGGATTGGCGCCCACAAATAAGTAGGAACTTCTTCAAAATCTAATTTGATATACAACACATTGTCTAGCTCTGCATATTCCATTTTGCCATTTGCTCCCCAAATAAACAAATTAGCAAAGGATAAATCAGAACAACCTAAATTCCATGGCTTTGTATAGCTTTCTATTTTATTTTTACAAGACAAATCAATTGGTCTAAATTTTAATTTTTTACTTCTGTCACTTTCTATTGTACTTTGTATTGGTTTTATTTCTAATCCTAATTCCATAATGTCCTCCCAATTTTTAATACTCATCTACGATATAACATTTTTGTTTACTATAATATTGTTCTATTTTTTTTGCATTTTCACTATGGTATATTTCTACAGCATTTTGCTGCTGCAATTCCGTTAAGGAACAATAGCCAAAAAGCAGTTGTACAGCATTACCTATGCTCAGCTTTATATCAGCAGGTTTTGTTGTTGCTGTACCATTTAAGTCAAATACACCATTATTTTTTTGTATGACAGTATCTTCTATTTGTATGGCATATCCTTTTTGTTCTGTACACAAGGTAGACATCAATTTTTGCACATCTAATATGCCAGTAACGCCCTTTTCTACTACTTCTTCATAAAGCGAATTTGCTTTTACACAAACTTCTTCAGGCAATTTTACAGATAATTTTTTGCCCTCACCATAACAGCAAATACCCTCTATGAGTTTTTGATAAATTACATCATTTTGTGCTACGGTTTCTACTGCCTGTAATATGGATTCTGTACAGTAAAAAACAGCATAGCCTTTTACTTCCTTATTGTATTCACAAGCGATTACTTTTGCACCATCAGCTTTATAGTCATCTATTTTAAGCAGAAAATCTGCCATGGTTCTACTAATGCAGCCAGTATAGTTTTTGCTAAACTGTTCATAACACTGATACAAAGCAGCAAAATTTTGATTGATTTCTACGATATCATCGCTTTTTGTAAAATGTGCTATGTTATCTGACTTGATATACTTACAGCGATTGACTGCAAAATGTCCAAAAGGATAATAACTCTTTAATACTGCCGGTGTATGCACAGCCAATACATATCCTCTTTGTGCCAAAATGTTCATTGTTTTGCTAAATAGTTCTGTCATAAGTCCTTGTTTTCTATACTTTGGGTCTGTGCAAACGCCGCAAAGCATAACACCTTTTACAAGATTCCCTCTCACCCATATATGAAAAGGATAGCTTTGCATACAACAAACAATTTTATTCTCTTTTTTGATATATGTTGAAAAATCAGCTAAAAACCGCTTTTCAAAAAGCCAATTCATAAATGTCTCGCTGTCGCCAAAACAATTTTGCCACATATCAAAAAATGCTTGTTTCTGCTCTTGTGTTGCAATCTCAACCATATTATCACCTTTTTTCGTCTTTTAACCATATTCTGATACATTGTATTACAAAAGATAAAAAAAGTCAAATAATAGTGATTATTATTTCAAATTTATTACTCTTTTTATTATTTTCTGATATATTGGTATCATTTTTGCTTCTGTACAATAACTTTCTATTTCTGAAATAGGTATCCATTTTACTCCATTTGTTTCTCTTTCGTTTAATATCAGTTCGCTTTTTTCGTCTGCCTCAAAGCAATAGGTCACATTAAAATGAAGATGAGGGCAAATATATTCCTCCTTTTTATAATGCCCCTCTACCGTTAAAATATCAAGGGATACAATGCCATTTTCCATTGGTTTTAACTCTGATAAGCCTGTTTCCTCTTTTGTTTCTTTGATTGCCGTTTTTTGTAAATCTTGTTCTCCATCTGCATGACCGCCTATCCATGACCAAGAATTGTAAATTTTATGATATATCATCAATATTTTATCTCTATTTTTATTTACTACAATAGACGATGCCGTCATATGAAACAGCATACTACTACGATATGAAATTTTGTCATAAAACATTACAATATATTGTAACATCATTTCCTTTTGCTTTTTTTCTTCCTCATTTTGAGGTTCATATAATTTTATTTCTTCTAAAAAATTCAAATCATTTCCCACCCTTTTTTTACAAATTCACGAAATGCAGAAGGCAAGGCATATTGTTGTTGTAGTTGCTCTTGTGTTGCCCAAACAAAATTACCATTATTTTCAAACGAATCCGTTTTTACAAAATAACCCTCCATTTGCCATTCAATATGTGTAAAAATATGTTTTGCTTGTCCCATTTGTTTGATGTCTGTGCTTTGTATGCCCCATTTCTGCAATACTTCAGAGATATTGTCTTGTTTTAAACCATTAGGTAATTCCCATAAATTAGAAAGCAACCCTTTTTCTGCTCTTTTATGCAATGCTAATTTATTTTGACACAATATAAAAAACATCATTCTTTGTTCTATTTTTCTCTGTTTTTTAGGTGTTTTATGCGGAAATGTTACGGCATTATTTTGCTTATCTGCTTCACAATATTTTTGAATAGGACATATTTCACATTTTGGCTTGCCGTTTGGCAAACAAACTACTGCGCCCAATTCCATCAGTGCTTGATTAAACTTGCTTGGGTCTGTGTTTTTTAAAACTTGTTTTATTCTATCGCTGTATTTCTTTTTGACTTCTTTTTCCATAACATTACTATCATCGGCATATAATCTTGTCATCACTCTTAATACATTGCCATCTACTGCTGCTTCAGGCTGCCCAAATGCAATCGAACAAATTGCACCTGCGGTATATTCTCCTATGCCGCTCAATTTTAACAGTTTTTGGTAATCATTCGGAATTTCTCCATGATAGTTTTGCATAATATCAAGCGCTGCTTTTTTTAAATTTTTTGCCCTATTATAATAACCTAAACCTTGCCACAATTTTAATAGTTTTTCTTCTGATACTTCAGATAAATGTTTTACAGTGGGCAATTCTTCCATAAAACGAATATAATATTGCTTTACTGCTTCTACTCTTGTTTGTTGCAACATAATTTCAGACACCCAAACACCATATGCTGATGGCTGTTCTCTCCATGGCAACACTCTTGCATTTTGTTGATACCAATTTAATAAATCTTGTGTCATATCACCTAAATCTTGCACACATACACCTCCCGAAAATGCAACAGCTCGACAACGTTATTGCTGTCGAGCTGAGTCTGTCAATCAATCTTAATGTCTAAAATGGCGCATACCTGTAAATATCATAGCAATACCTGCTTTGTCGCAAGCATCTATAGATTCTTGGTCACGGATAGAACCGCCTGGTTGTATAATTGCTGTAATACCTGCTTTTGCACACGCTTCTACACAGTCTGGAAATGGGAAAAAGGCATCAGATGCAAGCGCTGCACCTTTTACTGTCTCTGCTCCTAAATGGTTTGTGCCATGCTCTATTGCTTGTTCACAAGCCCATATTCTATTAACCTGTCCAGGCCCAATACCAACAGACTGTTTGTCTTTTGCAATGGCGATACCGTTTGACTTTGTATATTTTACCATTTTCCATGCAAACAATAAATCTTGCATTTCTTTTTCGCTTGGTTTTCTTTGTGTTACTACTTTTAAATCTTCTTCTACAAGCAACGCATTATCAATATCCTGTACTAATATACCACCAGACACTTTTTTAATATCAATAGAGCCTGCTGGCTGTTTTTGTGAAATGTCTTCTAATGTCATCAAACGGATATTTTTCTTTTTCTCTAATATTTCAAGTGCCTCTTTTTCAAAAGATGGCGCAAGTACGATTTCTACAAATATTTTGTTGATTTCTTCCGCTGTTGCCTTATCAATTTCTCTATTTGCTACAATAATACCGCCAAAAATAGAAACTGGGTCAGAATTATATGCTTTCATATAAGCATCATAAATATTTTCTGCACTTCCTACGCCACATGGGTTAGCGTGTTTGCAAGCCACAATAGTTGGCTCATCATATTCCTTTAACAACTCCAATGCACCATTGGTATCATTGATATTATTAAAAGAAAGCTCTTTACCATGCAATTGTACCGCATTTGTTAAAACACCTTTTGTATTGCCTACTTCTCTATAAAATGCTGCTTTTTGGTGTGGATTTTCACCATAACGCATTTCTTGTACTTTTTCATAAGTCAAACTTAATGTATTAGGGAATTGCTCAATGCCTGCTTGTTTTTTCATATAATCTGCAATCAAGCTATCATAGTGTGATGTATGCATAAATACTTTTGCACTTAAATAAAACTTTGTATCAAGTGAAATTTCATTATTTTGCTTTAATTCTGAAATAACTTTATCATAGTCAGCAGGGTCAATTACGACAGCAACATCTTGATAATTTTTTGCTGCTGCTCTTATCATAGTAGGTCCACCAATATCAATATTTTCGATTGCCTGTTCTCTTGTTACGCCCTCTTTTAATATGGTTTGTTTAAAAGGATACAAGTTTACTACAACCATATCAATGGTATCAATTCCTAAATCAGCAAGTTGTTTCATATGTTCTGCATTTCCTCTTATAGCAAGGATGCCTGCGTGTATAGAGGGGTGCAATGTCTTTACTCTACCATCTAAACATTCTGGAAAATTTGTTACACTGGAAATACCAATACAAGAAATGCCTGCATTTTGTAATGTATGATATGTTCCACCTGTAGATATGATTTCTACTCCCAACTCACTAAGCTGTTTTGCAAATTCTACAATTCCTGTTTTATCAGATACACTAATTAAAGCACGTTTCATAAAAATATCCTCCTTTTAAAAATTACATTTTATATAAAAACTATATTGCATTATACTCTTGAAAAGCCTTGATACAAGATTGTCCTTTAGAATGGTCTAAAACAGCATGGAATACAGAATCAAAATATTGCCCCATTCCCTCTACTAAAAGTTCTTTCCACCAAGTTGCTACCTCTTTTGGGTCATTGCGGAACACGCCACAACCATAAGCACCAAGTACCAAATGTTTCGCTTTTTGCTCTGCAAAGATTGCCAGTGCTAATTTCATTCTACGGCGCATTACTTTTTTTGCTTCTTCCACATTTTCTCCTTTTAAAATCACTTGTCCCATATTGACTGCGGGCAATGTCAGCACAGATGCTTTTACAAAATTTTCTGCTAATTGAAATGCGCCATCACGGAAAATTACTACTTCTGGGGAATAAATTCCATAATTCAGATACATCATAGACCGATTTGCTCTATTTTCTCTGTAATATTCTTCATGCGCTGTTAATGTGGGATATAAGGTGCTAGAAACAGTCAAACTTTCCTCCTGCGCTTTTGCTCCATTTAAAAAACCTCCACCTGGATTTTTTGCACTTGCAAAGTTTAATACACCAATTTCTGTTTTACCCTCTGCTACAAGCATACGAATTGCTTCTACTGTGGAAATATTTTCAACTCTTGTTTGTGGCTGGTTACAACTTGTGTTTATACTATATTTTTCAAGAATTTTTTCTGCCTCCATAGGGGAAATCAATATACTGTTCTGAATAGACTGCTCCATTGCCTCTTTTATCATAATTTGCTTTTTTTCTGTTTTCTCTTTTGTTGTTAGCTCATAATATCCCTGTTCCATAATTTCTAATGTTTCTTTTGCTAGTGCTTTTCTATCCATCTTTTTCCTCCTCTGTCTCAAAGGAATCCACTTTTGTTACAAAAAATGAAAAAACCGTCTGGGTATTTTTTACAATCTGCCCAGGCGGTCGGCTATTTCATTTGTACTCCCTGTGGTTATTCCACTTCCGCCAGTCATACAAATGTTTTTTTACTTTTTTGTTATTATATATCATTTTTTGTCATGTAGCAATACTAAATTTATACGATAATCAAATTTTCTCTACTGTCCGCATCTACTGTCAATACTGTTTCTGGCTCTAAGTCCTCTTGGATTATTTTTTTAGCAATCAGTGTTTCTACATACCGTTGCACATATCTTTTTAATGGTCTTGCGCCATACACTGGGTCATATCCTTTTTCAATAATCACTCTTTTTGCATTTTCTGTTACTACACAGCGAAGTTGTTTTTCTGCTAATCTCTTATTGAGGTCTTTTAATATCAAATCAATGATATTTGTAATATTTTGCTTTGTCAAAGGTTTATAAAATACAATTTCATCTAATCTGTTCAAAAACTCTGGTCTAAAAGACTGTCGTAACAGTTCTTCTACTTTTGTTTTTGCTTCGATAGTAATTTCTCCTTGTTCATCAATGCCATCTAGCAAATAAGGAGAACCTAAATTAGAGGTTAATATAATAATCGTATTTTTAAAGTCAACCGTTCTACCTTGTGAATCTGTAATATGTCCATCGTCAAGCACTTGCAACAACACATTAAACACATCAGGGTGTGCTTTTTCTACTTCATCAAACAGTACAACGGAGTAAGGTTTTCTTCTTACTGCCTCTGTGAGCTGACCACCTTCTTCATATCCTACATATCCCGGAGGCGCTCCTATCAAACGAGATACAGAAAATTTTTCCATATACTCTGTCATATCAATTCGAATCATATTTTTTTCATCATCAAATAAACATTCCGCAAGGGATTTTGCTAATTCTGTTTTTCCCACGCCCGTTGGCCCTAAAAACAAAAACGAACCAATTGGTCTATTTGGGTTTTGTATACCTGCCCTACTTCTCATAATAGACTCGGAAACTTTCGTTACTGCTTCTTCTTGTCCAATGACTCTTTCATGCAATATGTCTTCCAGATGTATCAGTTTTTCTTTTTCTCCCTCCATCAGTTTTGATACAGGGATTCCTGTCCATCTTTCAATAATTCTTGCAATTTCTTCTTCTGTTACTTTGTCACGCAGTAAAGAATTTTTCATACCATTTTGTTCTACTTCTTTTTCTTTTTGCTCTAATTCTTTTTGCAGTTGTGGTAATTTTCCATATTTTAATTCGGCTGCTTTATTTAAGTCATAGTTTCTCTCTGCTGCCTCAATTTGACCATTTGTCATTTCGATTTGTTCCCTTAATTTTTGTACACTGTTAATATCCGCTTTTTCATTTTCCCATTTTGCTTTTAGCTGATTAAATTCTTGTCTGGTATCCGCAAGCTCTTTTTGTATTTCTTCTAAATGCTCTTTTGAAATTTTATCATTTTCTTTTTTGAGCGCTGCTTCTTCTATTTCATACTGTATAATTTTTCTTTGTATTACGTCTAATTCTGTAGGCATAGAGTCAATTTCTGTACGAATCATAGCGCAAGCCTCATCAATTAAGTCAATCGCTTTATCAGGCAAAAATCTATCTGAAATATATCTGTTAGATAGAGTTGCCGCTGCAATAATCGCTTGGTCTTGGATTTTTACTCCATGATATACCTCATACCTTTCTTTTAAGCCACGCAATATTGTTATGGTATCTTCTACTGTTGGCTCACTTACCAGCACAGGCTGAAATCTTCTTTCTAAAGCAGGGTCTTTTTCAATATACTGTTTGTATTCATTTAATGTTGTTGCGCCAATACAATGCAATTCTCCCCTTGCTAACATTGGTTTTAACAAATTGCCTGCGTCCATAGCGCCATCTGTTTTTCCAGCACCGACTATTGTATGCAATTCATCAATAAACAATATAATTTTTCCATCGCTCTTTTTGACTTCATTTAATACTGCTTTTAATCTTTCTTCAAATTCTCCTCTAAATTTTGCACCTGCTATCAATGAACCCATATCTAGCGAAAATATCGTTTTTTCTTTTAAGCTGTTTGGTACGTCCTGTTTTACAATTCTTTGTGCCAATCCCTCTGCAATTGCTGTTTTACCAACACCTGGCTCTCCGATTAACACAGGATTGTTTTTGGTCTTTCTGGACAGGATTCTAATGACATTTCTAATTTCATCATCTCTGCCAATTACAGGGTCTAATTTTTGATTTCTTGCCTTTTCTACTAAATCTGTGCCATACTTTTTCAGTGCATCGTATACGGATTCAGGGCTATCACTTGTTACTCTTGTATTTCCTCTCACTTTTACCAATGCTTTTGTAAAATTCGTTCTATCTATGTCATAGTCTTCAAACACTTTTTTCATCGTTGCATTAGGACTTGTAATCAGTGACAAAAACAAATGCTCTACAGATACATATTCATCTTTCATACTATCCGCAAGTTTTTCTGCTTTTGTAAAAATTTTGTCTACATCAGCAGCAATATAGACTTTGCTTGCTTCTCTGCTTCCAGAAACATGAGGTAATTTTGAAAGTTCTTCTTCTACCCTGTTTACGATACCATTGATATTCACACCTATTTGTATCAGAAGTTCTGGTATCAGCCCTTCTTGTTGTGTCAATAAGGTATATACTAAATGCTGCTGTTCAATTTGTGGATTTTGATATTCTGCTGCAACCGTTTGTGTATTTTGTATTGCTTCAATTGATTTTTGTGTATATTTTTGCAAATTCATAGTTATCCTCCTTTTTTAAAACTTTTTTAAACTATATCAAAAATTTATATTATCCTCTGCTACCAAAAAACATTTTGACTTTTTTTCATATAAAAGACTTCCTTTTTTATTGATTCTTTTTTATTTCGATTATAGCATACACTGTTAGCACTCATTTGTAAAGAGTGCTAACAACATTTTTTTCACTATAAAACAATTTTTTTTGAAAAAAAGTTTACAAATTCTGTTTTTTGTATACTTTTTTTATTGAAAAGAAAACAATATTGTGGTTAAATAAAAACTATAAAACTATATAATTCGTTCATATTATAGGGTGCTAATACAATTTTATTTTATAAGTCTAAATACTAATTTTTGATAAATAAATGGATACTATCCATCAAATTTGGAGTGATAAATTATGACAGAAGAATTAAGGAACCAAATGAAAGGAATACGATTGACTAAAAAAGAAAAAATTATTGCAGAATTTGTTTTAGACCACTTTGCTGAGGCGTGTTTTATTACCTCAACAGATATGGCAAAGAGACTGCATGTGAGCGACTCCTCCGTCATTCGTTTTGCTCGCACACTTGGTTATTCTGGTTTTATGGATTTTCAAAGAAGTATTCGGAAAACTTACACTGATAGAATTAACAGTCTTTCTGAAAACATTACTGTACCATCAGAGCGTTTAAAATTAAGTATCGGGAAATTAGACCAAAACAGCATTGTAGAATCTTATTTTTCAAATATTTTAAAAAATATTAAAACACTGATAAGTGCTAACGACATACAGGCTTTTGAGCAGGCAAGCGATACCCTCATATCTAGTCACCACAAGTACATATTGGCATCTCGTGCAAATTCAGGTACTGGTGATATGTTACTTTTATTATTAAAGCATATGCTGCCCAATGTCCATGAAACATCTTACCCCGCACTCAATGTTATAGACCATTTATCAGACATTACAGAAAATGATTGTCTAATTGCCATTAGTTTCCCTCGTTATTCTGAAATGGATTTACTAGCCGCACAAATGGCATATGATGCAGGAGCAAAAAGATTACTTTTAACAGACAAGGCAAGCTCTCCACTGGCACAATATGCTACACAACTTTTAACAATTAGTGTAGACAGCAACACCTTTTTTAACTCTTATGTTTCTGTTGTGTTTGCTTGTGAATTGCTTTGCTCTTTTATTAGCAGAAAAGTGGGTTACTCTAATGAAGACAAACTCAAAAAAATAGACAAATACCTTTCAAAAGTGGGCTTATTTTAATAAAGAAAAGAGACCTTATGTTTTGTATAAGGTCTCTTTCTATTTTTTTATGCTCTTACATCAAAACTACCCTGCGCTTCCATTTTAACAGCAGTACCAGAATTTATCTCTTTTCTTGCTGCATGAAACGCATCATAGTAGGCAGCTTTTAATGCACTATGTACTTCTGTTTCTGCTTTTGATTCCTTTTCATGCCAGCCCACGCCTGCGGTATATGTCAGTATTTCGTCACCGTTTTTATCATACACATGAACAGCAGATCCTTTTCCTTTCGACTGGAACTTTGCTTGATATGGCTCACCAAACATCATAGAAAGCCATCGTTCGTCAGCTTCTCTTATTGTTTTCATATCAGCCTCAGCCATAACATGGTTGACTTTTGCCATCAGTGCAGTTCTATCTGGTGCTACTTTAGCAACTTCATTTTTTCGCAAAGCAAGGAACTTATCCCCCATATAAACATTTTGTGCCGCATCTTCCTTAGCATAGGCTATAATTTTTTCTTGTAGGGAATCCGATAGCTGCCAGTCTTTCTTAGATGATGCTTTTTCTGTCTTCTGACTTCCTAGCAAGTAGCCTGACTTAATTCCTGTTATTCCCATACAGCAGCTCTCCTTTTTATATCATCAGTCATCAATTTCTGCGTCCCATTCTATGATTACACCTGTTGCCGCATCAATTTCAAACTCATACTCAATATAGCCCTCTCTCAATTCGCCCTCATACAACAATCTACCATCATCGTTATCTAATTTTATTTTGACTAAGGTTGCTTTTGGTGCTTTTGACTGTGCAATTTGTTTTGCCTGTTCTACACTAATGATGCCTGTTTGTACTGGTGTTTGTGCAACTGGTTGTTGTATTACTGGAAGTTGTACGATTGGTTGCTGTACAACTGGTGTTTGTGGTACTACAGCAGTTTGATTTTGAACAAATTTAATTTCTCTTTCCACTATCATGCCATTTTGTGCATTGATTTGATATTTTCCTGTAATATTATCTGCATAAAAATTTACTTTATATTCTTGCAAACCATCGTCCCACTCTAAATATACGGAAACAAATTGTGCTTGTGGTATTTCTTTTAAGACAACATTTTTTGCATCTTGCTCTGTCAACACTGTTTGTATACCACCTATATGACACTGTGATTCACTTTCAAATGATGTTACCTTTTGTGTTGTTTTATTGACATCAATTTCATATGATGTTTGGTCTTTTTGACTAAATAATTTTATTTCAAATTGATTGTATTCTTCTTTTGTATTGATATGTATACTGCCCTCTGGTACATATGTCAAGGCAATATTTTTTGCTTGCTCTGCTGTTAATTGTGCTGCAAACACTTGCCCCATTGACAATATTGTTCCCACTGCCAATACCGCCATAAACTTTTTAAATTTCATCATCATTGCCTCCCTTTTTCTCTCTTATTTTTTTATTTATTTTATCATAGCAAAGTCATAGGAAAAAATCAATAAAAACAACTATTTTTTTGAAAAGTATTATTATTTTTTTATTTTTTTGTTATACTAAATTTGTATTTGCTAAGTTTGTAATTGCTTATACATTTAATATTCGAGTTTTTTCTGCGTTACTTTGTAACTACTAGGTCAAAACTCTCATAATCGTTAAATGTAATCACTAATAAGGAGGATAATATTATAATGAAAAAATATATTGCATTATCATTACTGATGTTAATGGTTACTGCGTGCAGCAACAATGCATCTCAGCAACCACCTACTTCACAACAATCTCCAGCGACAAATGCTGTAGATAACAATACCACAATAGACAATACGGAAACAAATACTGCTATTGATAACACCGATACCAATGGTATAGACCCTACACTAGATAACAACGGTATCTCAAACAATGGCTTAAATACCATTACAGAAAACGGTGGAGTATCAAACATTGGCGGTATGAACTATACTACTACTGCGACAGTAAATGCTACAACAGATACTGCTGCTGCTATGACATCAGAAACAGTAGAAAATTATTACAAAATGGTTGGAGAAGAAAAAGCAATAGAGGCAGATATTGAAAGACTAGAAAGAGACTTTGCCGCAAAACGTATTGATGCCAACACTTTACAATCTCAAAAAGCAACACTAAAACAACAAGAAAACACCTTAGAAAATCAGATTGATGCCCTAGAAAATCAAATACCGATTTCTTTGCCACAAAACTGGGTAGATACTTCTAATATGGAACAAATGATACAAAAATTAAAAGAAGTAGAAAATTCTGATAAACAATTAGAGCTTGCTCTTGACCAAGCAGAACAAGACTATATCAATAATGCCATTACAAGAGAAGACTTTATTGCAAAGGTAATCGAATTGGAAAAACAAAAAGATATTTTAGATAAACAAGATGACTTTTTGGAAGATACTTTAGAGTCTTTAGGCTGGGACGACTAATTTAAAAATTTTTTAAAAAATTTGATTTTTTACTTGCTTTTTTTTATTATTTATGTTACATTGAAGTAGGGTATCTCTATTTATTTAAGAGAAAAGGGAGCATTCGCAATATTGCAATGCTCCCTTTATATTGCAACGATATAAGGCGACAGTTTTCATTATCGCCCTATAGCATTTATTTAATTTTTTATGTTCTCAAATACTTCTGAAAAATCTCTAAATTCTTCTGTTGGTTGCTCAACTGTTTGTTCTCTTTCTCTATTTTCTCTCAACCTATTTTCCCTTGCTCGATTTTCTTTTAATCGATTTTGTCGTGGTCGGTTTTCTGTACTTTCTACTGTTTTAAATTCGCCCTCTATAATTCTATCAAAAAAATCTCTTTGTGCAGGCATTGTTGTCTCTATTCCCGCAACATCAATGACAGGGTCTGGCTGAATATCTCGCATTGTATTTGTTACTCCATAATAAAAATAGTTGTCATGCCAATCAATTTCTTTTGGCAACACAAAGTGATTGATTTCTTCTATCATTTTTTTAGCTAAAAATACGTCGTCATAAGACTGATATTCTACCTTGTCTTGATTATCATATATATTTTGTATTTTTTGTCTTATGGTGTTAAAATCTTGCTGTAACACACATTCTGGCAAAAATCCGATTGTTCTGTCTAATTCCATTGTTAGGGTGCTATAGTATTTTAATACACCTTTTGTTGCTGCTGCATTTTTATCAAAGATTGCCTGTTCCATTTCGTTTAATTCTTCCATAATGACATCTGCTGCCTGAAAACTAATGACTTCTGAAAAGATTTGCTCGATGGTTGCGCAATATTCTATCATTTGTTGTATATGCCAATCTTCTAAAGTATAAAATGTTTGTGCCAATTCCATATATTTTTGTGTAAAATGCGCCCGAATGTCAAATACTTCCTGCTGTTCTGGCAATGTAATATTTTTTATCTTTTTTTGTAAGTCTCTTGGATAGGAATACTCCCAACTTTTGCTAATGCCATAAAAAACTCTTGTCTCTTTTTGTCTTGGTGGCTTTGGCTGCCATGTTTTTAGTTCTTCTACTGGAAATGGTTGGTCTAATATCCAAAAGTTTAAGTCACTTAAGATATGATGTCCATAAAATACACCACTGACATCTTCCTTTTCTAATGTATACTTAAATAGTTTACAAACGGTTGTTAAATCATCTTGCACCTGCTGCTTTTTAAAACAAACCCTCATACTTAAAAGGTTATTTAATGCGGTGTTTAATCTCTTTTTACCCTCCTCTGTAAAAAAGCCCTTGGCGTCTTCTGAAAATACTTTGTCTATAAATCGAATAATCCAATAAATAGCTGTTTTACATTCTGCCCTCTCTACTACATTCATATCTTCAAAAATGTTTTTCTTTCTTACACAGCACTCCTCCATTTCTCGCAAAGGCACATTGCTAAAATACAATGTTCTCCCTGAAAATTTTTCATCTGTATCTTCTGGTTTTTGTTTTGAGGCTTTTGGCTCTTGCATTTCCAGCCTCGCTTGTATAATCAAGATAAACCCCCATATAATACAAATAATAGATAAAACTAATGATTGAACCATATAATCCCCTACTTCTAATATTTTTATAATATAACAACTCACAACTCCTATACTCACTATTTTACAGCCT
>CAMXTM010000013.1 GCA_947246775.1 uncultured Clostridium sp.
TGCATTGGGACGTGATGTAGAAGATTTGTTCTTATACCTCTAGTATTCACGACATATTATAGTGAAATATCACGTATTGATAATCCAATTTCCTATATTGGTATGCGTAGAGGGGAAGCAAAACCACTCATTGTGGCTATTTGGTGTCATAATAGTACATGATTTTCTATGATTCAACAAAGAAATCATTTACAACAAAAAAGCCGACAAGCTACGCTATTCGCTCAAACAGTCGGCTTTCTTTATGTTATAGTTTCTATCGTATTGCTTCACTTCCATCAGTCATAAAAGTCAAGCGCTATTTTCACATTATTTTACTGATTGATATAATTTTTTCCCATAAGCTGGTCATAGGTAATCAACCAAAGCGCATCAGTCAGTTGTTTTGTTTTTTCTGGGTCTAAATTTGGCTGATACAAGTCATATTTACTATTGATAACAGGGCAATTTTTATACAATTCCAAAAGCACATTGCTTTGCACGGTTTCTGGGGCATTGATATATTTTAAAAGTAGTGGCATAAGCAAATAAGAGGAAACTGCTTGTTTATCCGCTACAAAGTCCTTTCCAGTGTCATAATTTGCAAAAACGATATAAGGGGTAGAAAACATATATTCTACTTCTTTATCTGTCCAGTTTTCAGAGTCACTAGACTGTAATGCACCTGTTGTTGTATAAGGGGAAAAGTCATTTCCCAGCGTAGGCAAGTGGTCGCCAAACCAAAGTACAACCGTTTCTTTTTCTCTTGCCATAACATAATCATAGAGTTGTTTTAATGCCTTATCAGAATCATTCAAGCCCTTTGTAAAGTTTTTGAGTGCGTTAATTTCTTGTACGGAACAATTCCGATTTTTTACGTCAATTGTTAATTCACTTGTTTTAAATTTATTTTGAAAAAGACTGTGATTTTCCATTGTAATGCCAAATAGAAAAGCACCATTGTCATGCTCTTGTTCCAGCTCGTATTTTATTTCATCAATTAAGGTTTCGTCAGTCAAATAAGGACCAGAGTTCCACCAGAGTTGTGTTTTTAACTGGTCTTGTCCCCGAAACTCATCAAATCCCATATGTGGGTATGCCTTATTCCTCTCATAAAAGGTATCATCATAGGTATGTAATCCAATGGTATCATAGCCCATATTTTTAAAATAACGGGCAAAGGAAAAGGTATCACTGTGCATATACTGCTGATAAGGGAAAGCGCCAGCAGGCATTGGTGCAGTGGTCATACCAGTTAACACTTCAAATTCAGGGCGAGCTGTACCGCCACCAAAGGTACTTGAAATCATTGTACCGCTAGGGTTTGTCTGGGACAGCGTTCTATAATTTGCAATAGGGTCTTCTGAAAATGTTGTATTTGGTAGTGTTGTTACGTCCCAAAAAGATTCTGACAATATGACAATCACATCGGGTTTTTTAAATTCCCCAGTTGCAACAGCGGGAGCATACTGATTTTTTAATTGTTGTATGGTATCTTGGCTGTAATGTGCTGGTGTTTCAATATTTAAATAGCCAATGTTGAGTGCAAATGCGGTCAAAAAGCCATTTTTATAGTAATTACTCTGCTGTGTAGAGGTATCATTGACAGAAATATCAAACCACTTCGTGTAGCTCATGCGCATGGTATTATTTGTTAAAAAGACTGCTGTACCACCAAAAATGCAGATGCCCAACACCATAGGAATCAAAAAGCCAAATTTTTTATAGTGCCATTTTGGTTTACGAGGCAAAAGCAACACACTGTATAATACAGGTGCAAGCAAAAGCCATACCATAGTAGGCGTTATTTCAACAGACTTTAAAAAAGGCTGAAATTCCCCAATGTTTTTGGATAAAAACAAATCCCAAGGCATAATATGTTCTTGCAGGATAGAAAACTTAAAATAATCTGCTAGGGATAGTGCCGTATAGCAAAAGCCCAAAATACAACCAGCAAGCCATGGACGTAAGCAGATAAGAGAGAGTGCCACAAATAAGACAGCCGTAATAATTAGCCCAAAGTAAAACGCACCTGCCCGATTTTTCAACAAAAAGGAAACGGCATCTCTGTCGTTTGCAGAAATACAATTTGCCAGTACCGTTAGTAGATAAGGGTAGGCAATAAAGCAAAGATAGCGTATTCCTGTTATAATGGTATGAAAAATGGTGTTTTCTTTTGTTTTGGTAGACTTTTGTGTATTTGATGTTTTTTCAGCAGTATGAGATATTGGTGTAACGTCAGCACTGTAAGACATAAACAAATAAGCTCCTTCTTTATAAAATACTGTTATTAGTATAACTTGAATTGGTTTAAGATTCAACAAAAAAAAGAAGATATTGTCGAAAAAACTGAAAAACCTTTTTTATTGAATTTATAGACAATTTTAATAAAAAAAGCTTTTTTTTATACAAATTCGCAAAAAACAGTATTACTCAAGTCAATTCCTCTGTTTGTCAAAAAATAGTGTTTGTTTTGGTATTGTAGTAGGTTTTGTTTGATTAGCTTATTGATTTGTTCACCATAGGCATCTAATATGGAAACACCAAACCTTTTTTGAAATGTTTCCACACAAACGCCCTCTATCATGCGCAATCCCATAAACATAAATTCACTTTGCATTTGTTCTATTGTAAGTTTTTCTACATCTTCTGTCAGCATTGCTTGATTTCCTTTTGACTGAATATATTTTTGCATATCGTAAGTGTTGTGGAAGCGCTGATTGTGGTAATAAGAGTGTGCGCCCAGCCCAAAACCCAAGTAGTGCCTTGTCTGCCAATACACTTTATTATGACGGCTTTCATAGCCTTTTTGGGCAAAATTAGAGATTTCATATTGATGGTAGCCATATTTTGACAGAACTTGCTGCGCCATATAATACATTGCTCTATCTACTTGCTCAACAGGCAACAATAATTGATTTTGTTCAAATAGTTTAAAAAAAGGGGTACTCTCCTCTATGATTAAGCTATAAGCAGAAATATGCTCTGGCTGTAAATAAGCTATGCTATAAAGTGTCTGCTGCCACTGGCTATAGCTTTGTTCTGGCAAGGAAAACATAATATCTACATTGATATTGTCAAAACCTGCTTTTCTGGCGTTGTCGTAATTTTCTAAAAAAGTGCGGCGGTCGTGTATTCTTCCTAACTTTTGTAAAAGTTCATTTTGCCACGCTTGAAAACCAATGCTAATACGATTAAAGCCCATGCTGCGCAAATCATGTAAACAATTTAAGCTAATTGTACCTGGATTTGCCTCTATTGTAATTTCTGCATCATTGGAAATTGTGTAGTAATGAAATAGGGTATGCATGATTTTTTGTAGTAGCACAGTAGGTAATATTGTTGGTGTGCCACCACCAAAAAATATGGTTTGTATGGACTGATTTTGGCATAGGTCGCTTTTTTTTATGATTTCTGATAGTAATGCCTCTGTGTAACTTTCGTATAACTCTTGCTTGTTTGCAAAGGAAATAAAATCACAGTACAAGCATTTTTGACGACAAAACGGAATATGTATATAAAGACTATTCATGTTATATTAAAACTCCTTTTTTTATGATATAAACTCTATTTTAGTTTCTTTTTTTATGATGTCAAATACATTCCGAAACATTATAAAATTTAAAAAAACGAAAATAAAAGTATAAAAGTGTAAAAAAACACTTGACATCTGTTAAGTCAAGTGTTATTTTAAGAATAGAAATTAGCACTCGACTTTATTGAGTGCTAACAAAGAAAAGGAAGGAGAAAACAATATGGCATTGAATGATAGAAAAATACAAATATTGCAGGCAATCATCAATGACTATATTGCAACAGCAGAGCCTGTTGGTTCAAGAACCATTGCAAAAAAGTATAATTTAGGCATCAGTTCTGCTACCATACGCAACGAAATGAGCGATTTAGAAGAAATGGGATTTATTATACAACCTCATGCTTCTGCGGGAAGGATACCATCTGACTTGGGCTATCGCCTATATGTTGACCGATTGATGCAGCAAAAAGAACTGGGAGAAAAAGAACAACAGTTTTTAAGAAGTGTCGTTGCAACCAATATCAGTCAAATTGAATATCTTATGGAAGAAACTGCAAAAGCGATTTCTATGCTGACAAACTATACAACGCTAATTTCTGAGCCTGTTTCAAGGGGAGCAAAATTAAAACAAATTAGATTAGTACCTTTGGATAGTGAATCTGTTGTTTTGGTGATTGCAACAGATGGAAATTATATTAAAAATCATATTTTAAAATTAGCTGTTGTACCGACTGACCAAAAATTGTTTGAAATGGGTGTGTGTATCAGTAATATCTTGCAAGGCTGTACACTCAGTGACATTGATGAAAAAGTGGTAGCAATTTTAAAAAATCAATTACAAGAATATCAATATATCTTGCCTGCGCTGTTAGCCGCCATAGAAAAAACAACAAAGGGTGCTGAAAAAACGCAAATACATTTGAGCGGTGCGAAAAATATATTAGCATTTCCTGAATTTAGCGATATACAAAGAGCAAAATCCCTATTTCAGACATTAGAGCAAAAAGATGTATTGATTACATTGCTCAATGAGCAAAAAAATGATGATATGCAGATTATGATAGGTAGCGAAAATACCTTACAGAGTATCAAAGATTGTAGTGTGATTACAACAACATACAAAATGGGAGATGGTACAAGGGGAACGATAGGCATTTTAGGACCTACTAGGATGGATTATTCCCAAGTTGTATCTGTACTCAATGGTATGGTAAAAAATATAGAAAGCGTGTTGCAAGCGCTAGAAGATAAAAAAGAGGATACCTAGTAATGATAAAGAAAAGAGGGTTTTACCATTGGAACAAAAAAAGCAAAATGAAGAAGTAGAAAATAAAGAAGTAGAACAAACAGAACAAGTGGAACAAGAAAAAAATGCTGTAGTAGAGCAAAAAGAGCCTGAGCAGCCAGAACAGACACAAGAAGCACCAGAGCAAGCAGAGGAGCAAACACCAGAAGACAAGATAGCAAAATTAGAGGCACAGTGTGCGGACTATCTTGACAAATATCAAAGATGTCTTGCAGAGTTTGATAACTTTAGAAAAAGAACGATAAAAGAGAAAGCAAGTATGTATGATGATGGTGTAAGGAGTACAATAGAAAAGCTGTTGCCTGTTGTGGACAATTTGGAAAGAGCTGTTGCTGTAGTAGAAAATGCAGAGGACAGTTTTTATAAAGGTGTTGCAATGACATTAAAACAATTTCAAGAGATTATGACAGCAATAGGAGTAGAGCCTATCAAGGCGTTAGGGGAAACCTTTAACCCCAATATGCACGCTGCGGTAGCGCATGAGGACAATGAAGAATATGGCGAAAACACCATTATGCTGGAAATGCAAAAAGGCTACAAGTACAAAGACAAGGTCATTCGCCACAGCATGGTAAAAGTAGCAAACTAATTAAAAAAACAAAATAATGATATAAATGAAAATAAGAAATATGTTTTTGAAATATAGGAGGAAAAAAAATCATGGCTAAAATAATCGGTATTGACTTAGGAACAACAAACTCATGTGTAGCAGTAATGGAAGGCGGTCAGCCTGTTGTTATTGTAAATTCAGACGGTGCAAGAACAACTCCATCTGTAGTTGGTTTTGCAAAAAACGGCGAACGTTTAATTGGTGAAACAGCAAAACGTCAAGCAATTACAAACCCTGATAATACAATTAGCTCTATTAAAAGAGAAATGGGAAATAGTTATAAAGTGTCCATAGAGGGAAAACAATACTCTCCACAAGAAATTTCTGCAATGATACTTCAAAAATTAAAAGCAGATGCAGAAAGCTATTTAGGAGAAAAAGTTTCAGAAGCAGTTATTACAGTACCAGCTTACTTTAATGACGCACAAAGACAGGCAACAAAAGATGCCGGTAAAATTGCAGGTTTGGACGTAAAAAGAATTATCAACGAGCCAACAGCAGCAGCACTTGCTTATGGTTTGGACAATGAACAAGAACAGAAAATTATGGTATATGACTTAGGTGGTGGTACATTCGACGTTTCCATTATTGAAATTGGTGATGGTGTTATCGAAGTATTAGCTACAAATGGTGATACCCGTTTAGGTGGCGATGACTTTGACGATAAAGTAATCAACTACTTAATTGAGGAATTTAAAAAAGCAGAAAACATGGACTTGAGCAAAGATAAAATGGCTATGCAAAGATTAAAAGAAGCAGCAGAAAAAGCGAAAAAAGAACTTTCCACTACAACTACAACAAATATCAACTTGCCATTTATCACAATGAACCAAGATGGTCCAAAACACTTAGATGTAACATTAACAAGAGCAAAATTTGATGAATTAACAAGTGATTTGGTAGATAGAACCATGCAACCAGTACGTCAGGCATTAGCTGATGCAGATTTGGCAGCAGGCGACATTGACAAAGTATTGTTAGTAGGTGGTTCTACCAGAATCCCAGCCGTACAGGACGCTGTAAAGAAATTTACAGGAAAAGACCCATTCAAAGGCATTAACCCTGACGAATGTGTTGCAGTAGGTGCTTCAATACAGGGCGGTAAACTTGCTGGAGAACAAGGCGCAGGTAGTGTATTGTTGTTAGACGTTACACCACTTTCTCTTGGTATTGAAACATTGGGCGGTGTTGCTACAAAATTGATTGATAGAAACACAACTATCCCAACAAGTAAAAAACAAATTTTCTCTACAGCAGAAGATAATCAAACAGCCGTAGACATTCACGTAGTACAAGGAGAAAGACAACTTGCAAGAGATAATAAAACATTAGGACAGTTTAAATTAGATGGTATTGCGCCAGCAAGACGTGGCGTACCACAGATTGAAGTTGCATTTGATATTGACGCAAATGGTATTGTTAATGTATCTGCAAAAGACTTAGGAACAGGAAAAGAACAAAAAATCACCATTACAGCAGGTTCTAACTTGAGCGATGAAGAAATCGAAAAAGCAGTCAAAGAAGCAGAACAATTTGCAGAAGAAGATAGAAAGAGAAAAGAAGCAATTGATGCAAAAAATGAAGCAGATTCTTTGATATTCCAGACAGAAAAAGCACTTGGCGAATTGGAAGATAAAATCAGTGCAGAAGAAAAGAGCGAAGTAGAAGGTGCATTAAATCAATTAAAAGATACTGTAAAAGATTTAGAGCCAGCTACTATGACAGAAAGCGATGTTGCGAATGTAAAATCTGCTACAGAAGCATTGACACAACAGTTCTATAAAATTTCCGAAAAATTGTATCAGGCAGCAGGCGCAGCCAATGCAGAAGGTGCAGCTCCACAAGATGATGTCGTTGATGGAGAGGGTAAAGAACTTTAATATAAAGTAAAAAATAAATGCAAAAGAATAAAATAGAATGAAGACCTTAGGGATTTCCCCAATTTCCCTACAAAGCCTAAAAGCAAGTGGGAAATTGGGGGGGAAATCCTTTTAGGTCTTTTTTATGGATTGATGGAAAGGTTTAGGTGGTGGACTAAGTGGCTGACAAACGTGATTATTATGAAGTGCTGGGCGTAAATAAAGGCGCAAGCGAAGATGAAATTAAAAAGGCATATCGTAAACTTGCAAAAAAATATCACCCAGACGCAAATCCAGGAAATAAAGAAGCGGAGCAAAAATTTAAAGAGCTTGGCGAGGCATATGAAGTATTGAGTGACTCACAGAAAAAAGCACGTTATGACCAATTTGGTCATGCAGCATTTGACCCAAGCAGCGGCATGGGCGGTGCAGGCTTTACTGATTTTGATATGGGAGACCTTGGCGATATATTTGGTAGTATGTTTGGTGGTTTTGGCTTTGGCGGTGGCAACCCTAGACGAAGTGGTCCAAGACGTGGCAATGACATTCATGTTAATATACAAATTTCTTTTAAAGAGTCCATTTTTGGTGGCAAAAAAGAAGTTTCTGTACCCGTAACAGATGAATGTGATACTTGTCATGGTACAGGCGCAAAACCAGGAACATACGCCGAAACTTGTAAAAAATGTAATGGTACAGGACAGGAAAGAGTCACACAACAGTCTTTTTTGGGCGTTGTGCAGTCTTTAAGAACTTGTTCTGCCTGTGGTGGTACAGGAAAACAAATCAAGGACCCATGTACGACTTGTAAAGGTGCTGGAAAAGTAAGAAAACAAAAAACATTTGAAATTACGATACCAGCAGGTATTGATAGCGGTCAGACGATTCGTTTAAGCGGCAAAGGCGATATTGGCGAAAAAGGCGGCGGATATGGCGACCTTTTGGTGACAATCTATGTCGAATCCGATAAAACCTTTAAACGAAAAGGGCTAAACTTGTATTGTGAAGTGCCGATTACCTTTGTGCAAGCAGCACTTGGTGATGAAATTACGATTAAAACGATGTATGGAGAACAAAAATATAACATAAAAGCAGGAACACAGCCAGAAACGGTGATTACATTAAAAGGAGCAGGCGCTCCAAGACTCAGAAATGAAAAATCAAAAGGCGATTTGATTGTGACTTTAAAAGTACAAATTCCAACATCTTTGACGGTAAGACAAAAAGAATTGCTCAAAGAATTTTATGGTGAGACAGAAGCACCAAAAGAGACACAAGAAGAACCACACAAAGAAGAAAAAAAGAAAAAGTTTTCTGATTACTTTAAAAAATCTTAAATAAAAGAAAGGAAATGATAAAATATGGCAAAAATATTAGTAGCTTATTTTTCAGCAAGTGGCACTACAAAAGCAGTAGCACAAACTTTAGCAGAAGCAGCAGGCGCTGATATTTATGAAATTAAACCACAAGTACCTTATACGACTGCTGACTTGGATTGGACAAATACGAAAAGTCGTAGCTCGATTGAAATGAAAGAGGGTTCTTCTCGTCCTCCTATTGTGGACAATGCAGTTGATATGGCGCAATATGATACCATATTTATCGGTTTTCCTGTTTGGTGGTATATTGCCCCAACCATTATCAATACTTTTATAGAAGCACATGATATTGCAGGTAAAAAAGTCGTTCCATTTGCAACATCAGGTAGCAGCGGTATTGAAAAATGTGAGCAAAATCTCCAAAAACAGTACCCTCAAGCTGATTGGAAAAAAGGAAAACTTTTAAATGGCAAACAGACAAAAGAATCCCTTTCTAGCTGGGTAGCAGAATTACATTTATAAAAAGATAGATTTTAAAATCTCTAAAATCAATTTACAATATTGGTTTTAGAGATTTTTTTTTGACAAAATAATATAGTCTAGTCTTGTATTGTAGCATAAACTATGATACACTATTTTTATAATTACTACTAAAATAAGTGGAAAGGGTGTATCATTTATGAAAAAAAGACAGTTATTTTTTTTATTGGTTTTTTGTATCTCGGCAATGGCAGCTTTTATGACAAATTGTTATGCCGCAAAGTTAGATAAAAAAGCAACACTTTCTAATATACAAGGCTATATTGATGGACTGCCGATACCCTGCTATAAAATAGACAACGATTACTATATTATTGCAGAAGATTTAGCACAATATGGCTTTGATGTGCGTTTTTATGGCGCAAAAGAGAAGCAAAAACCGATGTTAAAAATTGATTATTTTTTTAATGATGAGCATAACACTTGTACAGAAGAAGAACTTACGCCGCACACAGAAGCATCTTTTGACCTATACGAATCTGATATTGTCACGACAATAAACAATAATGAAGTAGATTCTTATAATATAGGTGGCATGACCATGATACGTATGCTTTCTTTAGATTTTTGTGGGATTACCAGCTATCGTATTGAGGAAAAGAAAATCAGTTTTCGTCCGAAAAAATCATGGAGCTTTGACCTTGATACGGGAGAAGCAGGCAATGATTTAAAAAGCATTTCCAGTTTCGATATTACCATGAGCAAAAATGAGATGGAAGAACTCGAAATGACAGGAGAAAACAAGCAATATTTGCGTTCCTGCGCCTTACGTTATGAACAGAACAAACTTTATTTTGGATTTAGCTTTAATTTAAGAACCATTCCCCCAGCAGATGCCTTGATAGATGTATTAGATAGCATACTTACAAGGGAAAGGGCGGGCGATTTGCCAGAACAACTACAAAGTGCTGATATGGCAAATAAGCGAATACAAGTATATCTCAATGGAGAAAAAATAAACATTACTGATATCATAAGAGGGCGTGGCAACGGTCATATTGACTATGATATTTATTTTGACACAGATATACAAAATTTCCATAAAATACAGTCACTACGCATCGTATGTCAGTAAAAAAGGAGCGTGTTAATGATGAAAAAAAGAAGTTTACGATTGGTATTTTGTATCCTGCTGAGCGCATTGCATACAGTAGCATATGCAGAAAATATGGCAGGGATTGGTGCTGCGGTCTATACGGTAAAGCCCTACCAAAACAACAGCACTTACACCGATAGTGCAGCAAAAAAAGCAGTACATACAGATATTGTTGCCTATATCAACGGTCATGCGATTCCCTCTTACAATATCAACAGCTATACAGGGATTGTAGCAGAGGAGTTAGAAAACTATGGTTTTGATGTAGACTATAACAACAATGTACGACAGTTACGAATCGAATACAAAAAAAGCAAAGAAGTTACCGCAAATTATGTGCCACCAAAAAATACCAAACCGATAGGCTCTTTTGCGGCAAAGGTCTATCAAACAGACATTGAAACGTATATCAATAACAAAAGAGTCACCGCTTTTAACATTGGTGGCAAAACCATTGTATTGATGGATTCGCTGGCAAATTTTGGTGATGTGCTTTGGTATCCTAACGAAAGAAAAATCTGTTTTGATTATGTTGCGCCTTGGAGCATGGATATTCCGACAGAATATGATGAAAATAGAACAAATCCCGCTGCAAGTTTTACGATAGAAATGGTAAAAAAGGAATCTGGAGAATTTGAAATCACAGGAGAAAACTATAACTATTTTAGTAACGCGGTTATCGGTAGTTCCATCGGGAGCAATACTTACTTTGATTTTGCCATTTATCAGAATGTGCTGGATTATACATCAGAATTGCGAGGGCTATTAAACAAAATGTATACCTTTAATGTAGAGGGAAAGCGAATCAAAGAAAATGCGAACTTTGCAAACGAACATATCGAATTTTATGTCAATGACAAAAAATTTCCTATTGCAGAAGTCAGAGAAGGCAGAGGAAATGGACACCAAGATTGGTATTTTTCCATTGATACACATATTAGAAGTTTAGACGAGGTACAAAGCATTAAAATCATATGCAAATAAGGACAAAAGGGAGTGTTAGACATGAAAAAAAGAGGTTTTTTATTTTTATTTTTATTTTTGTTTTGTATGGTTTTGCCTATGCTACACAGCACAACCTGCTATGCTGGGATACTAGAAAGCAAAATGGTAAGTTCAGACAAGCAAGCCTACATCAACGGTATGCCCATACACTGTTACGAAATCAATGGAGAAGCTTATATTATTGCTGAGGACTTAGCGAAATATGGCTTTGGTCTGCATTTTTCTTATGGCTCAATGGAATTATCTATCAGTCACGATAGTTATGTGAAAGTTTATGTCACAACAGAGCTAGAAGACAGAGGAGAGCAGAGCTTTGACCTATACGAAACAAATGTTGTTGCAAAAATGGGCGAGGAAATTGTTCCCTCTTACAACATCAATGGGCAAACGGCTATCCCTATCAAAAGCCTAGAATACTACGGCAATGTCATTTTTTCTGAGGACGGCAGTAAAATCTTTTTTGAAGCAACACCAGCATGGGATATTATTTTTCCTGAAGACCATACAGAAGACACCAGCCAAGCATTTTCTCACTTTAAGCTAGAAATGACAAAAAACGACAAAAACGAATGGATTGAAACAGGCGAAAACAAACAATATTTATATGCGATTGTTGCCTATTGGGAAAAACCAACTAAAATGTATGTGCAAATTATGATTCCTAAAACACTATCAGAACAGTCTGAAAAAATAAGAAAGCTATTTGAAAACAATCCAGATTTAAATTCAAAAGAAAAATCGACACAGGAAGCGATTGACCTTGCCAATCAACATACTGCTGTCTATGTCAATGGGGAAAAGGCAAACATTACAGGCATCAAATATACGCAGGTTGACGCACCAAATTATGGCATTTGTCTGTATTTGGATAAAGACCTTGTTTCCCCAAATGACCTGCAAACCTTAGTAGTAGAATGTGATGCCGAAAACCCCATCAAAGAACCTGAAAAAAGTACAATTGTTGCGAGCGCTAGTGAAAATACAGAAAATAATACAGAAAATAAAGCAGTAATAGAGCAGTCTACCAACTATGATTATGGCTATTTTGCAGAAAAAGACCATTTTTTGTACTATTTTAAAGATATTGGAACAGAACAAAAGGTATTGCCTCAGCTTTTTCGCTACGACCTAAAGCGAAAGATAGAAACCAATTTATCACAGGATATTTTTACAAAAGTAAGGGATATTCGGGTTGGTAGCGATGGCTATGTTTATTTTAGTGGTATTTCTATTTATGACGTTTCTGAAAGTAAAAAATATTATCGTATTCCTGCGAACGGTGGAAAGAGTGAATTGTTCGGGGAGAATTTATATTTTCTTTCAGACACTTGGTACTATGACGTCGAAAAAAATGCTTTTTGCAATGTGGTAACGAAAGACGTCGTACAAAATACCGTAACAGAACCGATGTACAGAAGGGACGAAGGAATCGCTCAAATACTGGAGCGAGACAATGTGGTTTATTTTTCTATCAATCCTACCCTGCACTTTTCCACATTATGCTATCAAAATGGGGAAGAATTGAAAGCAGGCGTTTATGCCTTGCCAATTTATCAGCAAACGGATTTTGCGAAAGTGCCGCTTTTAGACGATACTATCAATCATTTTACGGTTTATCAAAATACGCTGTACTATGGTTATAATGAATTTGAAGAAAATCATTATATAGATTCCTACTGTAAGGCATATTCCTTGCAAGATGGTACAACAAAAACAATTTCACAAAGCAATGAGATAAATGTTGACCAGTTTGTGATTTACCAAAATACCTTGTACTATAGAGGAGGAGAGTATGGTTTTGACCTATATGCGCTTCCGCTAGATGGGACAGAAAATGCAAAAAGCAGCGCTGTTTTAGGCACAGACAACAAAAAAGAAATTTTATATGTATTTGAAAATACCATTTGTCACGCAAATATAAGGCTTTTATCAAAAATTGGTCCAGAGGTGTTTGAAGAGTGGAGTATTGAAAACTATAGAACCAATGAAAAATATAACATTACCCCTTATACCCACCGCTAAAACAAAAAAAGAATCATAAACAAAAAAGGAGTGTTGCCAATGAAAAAACGAATTGTATGGCTTTTCTTGTTTTTTTCTATGTCATTTACGGTACTGGCTCATGCTGAAACTACAGCAAAAAAAGTCTTTACAACAGACATTACCGCCTATATCAATGAGCAAGCGATTCCCTCTTACATCATAGACGGAAAAATGGCGATTAACATGAACGATTTATTAAAATATGGTTTTGAGATAAATATACTATTAGACTATCCTAATTTGTACAGAATAGAATGTTATGGTAATACAGGTGCAACAAAGAACAACACAATCGAAAAAAATACCCAAAACACAGGCACACTTTTAGGCTATGCCTATCCAAGTGATAAAATCATACAAATAAACGGCAATGAAATAGAATGTTATGTGATAGACGGAAAAAGCATGATATTGATGGATTCTTTAAAGTATTGTGGCAATGTGACATGGTATCCTGAACAAAGAAAAACTTGTTTTCAATATGTTTCCTCTATCAATGACATTTACCACATAGATGAGTTTATTTATCGTTTTGCTGTAGAGCTAACTAAAAATGATATGGGTGTATTGGAAGTGTCAGAAAATGACAACTACTATTTAGAGGGCTTGTCCTTGGGTCATGACAAACAAAAGGGAATTTATTTTAAAGTTTCTGCTGAAGCAACAACAGGTGGCGATATTATAAAGTCCCTAAGAGAAATGTTTTATGATATGCTCGGAAAAGACAAACAAAACATTGCCTTTGCAAACGAACATATAAAAACCACTATCAATGGGGAAATGTGTGACATAGTGCTTGTCGAAAGGGAATACAGAGAAAAATATTTTGATTACTATTTTTATTTAGATAGTGCTATTCATCGTGTCAGTGACATTAATAGCATTAGAATGGAATACAAATAACCATTCCCTTGTAACATAATGTCATAATTTATTATAAAAAAATAAAAAATCATATTTTTAAGTAGAAAGGATAGAAGCATATGGATAAAAAAATAGACTATAAAAAATTAGTAGAAAATGCAAACCTCTTTGACGCAAAAGTAATAACGCCTTTGTATCATAACGGAAAATTTCTTTTAGTAGATGTGGATAAAAAACTATATTTTATATATGATAAAACGGCTTACAGGATTTCCAGCTATTATTCAGAACCTTGTATGTATGTATACTTTCCTGACGGGAGCAGGACAGTAATTCATCATGGTCTTGAGATTTCCCAAATATACCGTTTAGTAGATCCAAATCATACTAACGAGGCAATTACAACTAGTACAGGTAATGAATATGATATGCAAAGAATTTGTGATACGATTCTTTGCGCCATACAGCTTTCATGCGAATCTTGCAGTGTTTGTGATTTAGAAGAACTTGTTGTCATAGAAAAGCTAAAAGAAATGGGGGCAGTATCTGCAAACACTGCCATAGACCTTAAAATTTTAGGAATCAGAAATGAAAATATCATGCTCACCTCTCTAAAAGAAAACAAAGTCAAAAAAACAGAAGATGGAAAATACTATCTTTTAAGTGACAATACTTAATCTAACAATAGCAAGCATAAAAAAATCCCCTCCTATTTTAGGAGGGGATACTTTTTTTATAAAATAGCTTCGCTAACGTAAATTTTAGACTGCATCAGTTTTGCTTCTCTTTGCGCCTGCAAGGTTTCGCCATTCTTTTTATATTCTTTTTGTCCGACTGTAATTTCTATGGTAACGTCCTCTTTTTGTAAGGTTACAGGTTTATCGTTTGCTGTCCAAGTTACTGTATAGCCTTTGCTTTCTGCAAGTTCACGCAATGGTACAAAATTTCCCTCTGGAGATGGTTCTGTTTTTGGTTCTTCTGTTTGTTCTGGCTCAACCATTGCTATGTCGTCTAGTATCATAACCAATACAGGTGTTGTTTGCGCTGGAATACTTCTGGTTGTTGCACCATATACTACAA
>CAMXTM010000014.1 GCA_947246775.1 uncultured Clostridium sp.
TAAAATCCTTTTCTAAAAGGGGAGCAAAATAAGGGTTGCGCCAATTTTTTTTGTCTGGGCAGTACATTTCCATGTAATCGGAAATAGTTTTTGCTGTCAAAATATAATCTGTACCATTTTCTCTTACAGAAATAAAAGGGGAGGTTTCTGTGTGATTGTTAAAGGTAGCAGGATAAATTAATATTTGTTGTTTTGGTAAAAATTCCCCTTTGTCCCTTGCCATAAGGGAGAGCGCCGCCGCTAAATTTCCGCCTGCACTGTCGCCTATGATAGTAATTTCATCAGGATTTGTTTTGAGCAAAGAATTATCTAAAAAAATTTCTTTTGCCACACAATAACAGTCTTCTAGTGCAGTAGGAAAAGGATACTCTGGAGCAAGGCGATAGTCTACCGAAACAACAATACGGTCAGTCATCAGCGCCATGTTAAAACAAACATTGTCATAGCTTTCTATATTTCCCGTTACCCAGCCGCCGCCATGAAAAAATAAAAGCACAGGGTGCGGTAAATCATTGGGCGGGGAAAAGATACGCACAGCAATGTCGTAACCATTTCTTGTAATTTTGTGATTCCAAATTTTGTAATATGGAGATTTTATAATTGTTTTGTGCGCTAGTGTTACAATTTGTCTGTGTATTTTGTAGGTTTTTTTAATGTCTGGACTGGAATGTGTCAGTAACTTTAGCGCAGCGAGCGTTGTTTTGCGAAATGCCATATAGAGCAACTCCTTTTTGAAATAATATAGCACTATAGCTTATTTTCGTCAAAGATTTTATGAGTAATCATAAAAAAAACTGAAATAATTATCATATTAAAATGAAATTATATCAGTTTTTTCAATTTAGTTTAGAATAATTTTAAATGATTGTCTTTTGTGCATCAATCAAAATATGCAGCTCTTTCTCTTTCTCTCAAGATTTCTTCTCTCTGTAAGTAAAGTACAAATTCGCGAATACTGTATTCTTCGTTTGGTTTCAAATCTTCAAAGCAGCAACCATAACAACGAATTTCTTCTTTTTCTTCGGAATTTTCTAACTGTCTAACAACATCTTGTATACGTAATATTCTGGCTTTTACGTCAAAATCTGCTTTAGGGGAATGAAAATGATAAATAACGATTTCTTTTTCCATGAGCATTTCAGATGGGCAAGTAAAGAGAATTCCACCAGCGCTAATATCTATCAATTCACCAGATGCTTCTTTCATACTACGAAATGGTAATGATAATTCAATTTTTAAATCGTGAGCTTTTACTTTAACATCTTGACGACGTTGTACAGTTTCTAATTTTTGTAAAAGAGAAAATACAACATTAACTTCTAATGGAGCGCTTCCGCTATAGATATTGTTACATTCACCATGAAAATAACACATACCCTTTATATTATGTGTCATTAGAAGAATAACATTGTTTTGTACAATATCATTTTCTAACAGTTCTTTGACTTTGTCTCTGGAGGTTTTGCTAAAGGCGACAGTAACACTATCATCTCCTTGTTTGACAAGAGTGGCGTTTTGAATCAATTTTCTGTCTAATGTGTAAACTTTGACGTTTTTATTATATTCATTAATTGCCATAGCTTAAATCCCTTCTTCCTTTGTTTGTACGATAATGTAATTCCAATGGGGTACTACTTCTATGATACATGAATCATAAAAGGTCTGTCAAGGAAATAATTTATAATTGTCAATCAAATTTCTTTGCAATCTATAATATTTTATAATATTAGTAAAACAAAAGGATATTGATAAAAAAGGAGTGATAACAATAATTTATTGTCGTTGACAGAGAGCGATGTAACATAGTAGAATAATAGAGATAAAAAGATAGGGAAGTCAGTTACCTCATGCCGAAAGTCAGGGGCTTGTAAGTAGGTCAATACTCTAAGGTATCACGAGGTATAAACGATTTTAAAATCTCCCTCATAACCTCCTACATTACCAAGCAAAACTTGATGTTAGGGGACTAACACTCCCTGTTACTAGAAAAGATATACCAAACTAGCCTATTTCATATAATTGTTTTTGCATTATCCCCATAAGTATTCAAGAGTGTCCTACTAAGGTTATATTAACACTTAGTCATAAAACAGTTTTCTCTTGAAGCAAGCCTTTTTAAAGCTCTTTTGCTAAAACGATTATAACATATTTCTAGTTGAAATACAATAAAATTTGAAAGGAAGAAGGGCAGTCTCCTCCCTATAGCAAAAGCTAGGGACTTCCACTGCCTAAATTTGGTGAAACAATTGATTTCTTATATAAAAGGAAAAATAACCTATAAAGAAGATAGCTTTGTTGTAGTAGAATGTAACGGTATAGGATATAAAATAGCTGTTTCAGCAACGACACTTTCTGCACTAAATGAAACAGAAGATGTCACGATATATACATTTATGAATGTCAAAGAGGATAGTATTTCACTTTTTGGATTTTTGACACAACAAGAGAAAAATATGTTTGATAAATTGTTAAGTGTTTCTGGTATTGGGCCAAAAGGAGCGCTTGCTTTTTTGTCCGACATGACGCCGCAAGAAATTGTACTTGCGATACTTTCGGAAGATGTAAAAACGCTGAGTAAAGTACAAGGAGTAGGCAAAAAAACAGCACAAAGATTAATATTGGAATTAAAGGATAAAGTAAAACCAGAACAAATCACACAGCAAGTATTTTTTGAGGAAAAACCGATAGAACAAAAGGGAGATAAAGAAAAGTGGGAGGCAATAGAAGCATTGACCTCGTTGGGCTATAGTAGAACGGAAGCAGTACAAGCAGTCAATGCTTGTTATCAAAAAGGACTTACTGTAGAGGAGATACTAAAATTGTCATTCAAAAAATTGATAAAATTTTAACGAAAACAGGTGATTCATGTGGAAAACAGACGAATTATAACCGCTGGGTTTCAAACAGAAGATATAGAGGTAGAACAAAAGCTACGTCCTGAAACATTAGATAGTTATATTGGACAAGAGGGCATAAAAAGTAATATGAAAATATTTATGCAGGCGGCGAAACAGAGAAAAGAAGCACTTGACCATGTTTTGCTTTATGGGCCTCCAGGATTGGGCAAGACAACGCTTTCTAATATTATAGCGAATGAAATGGGTGTGAATATCAAGACGACATCAGGACCAGCTATAGAGCGTCCTGGAGATATGGCAGCAATATTAAATAGTCTTTCAGAGGGAGACATTTTATTTATAGATGAAATACATAGATTAAATCGTATGATTGAGGAAATCCTTTACCCTGCTATGGAAGATTTTGTCATTGATATTGTCATAGGAAAGGGAGCAGGGGCAAGGTCTGTAAGATTGGATTTGCCTCATTTTACACTCATTGGCGCAACGACAAGAATAGGACTTTTGACAGCACCACTTCGTGATAGATTTGGAGTGATACATAGATTAGAATTGTATACAATTGAGGAATTAAAGACAATTATTTGCCGTTCTGCTGATGTATTGCAAATTGAAATAGAGGATAAAGGAGCAGAAGAAATTGCAAGACGTTCCCGAGGTACACCACGTATTGCAAATAGGCTGTTAAAAAGGGTAAGAGATTTTGCACAAGTAAAATATAATAGCCATATTACAGAAGAAGTTGCAAAATTTGCGTTGGATTTATTAGATGTAGATAAAGTAGGACTAGATTATATTGATAGAAAAATGCTTTTAACAATGATAGAAAAATTTAGTGGTAGACCTGTTGGTTTGGATACCATTGCAGCATCGATAGGGGAAGCACCAGAAACAATAGAAGATGTTTATGAGCCTTATTTGTTGCAGCTAGGTTATTTGCAAAGGACACCAAGAGGACGAATTGTGACAAAAAGAGGTTATGAACATTTTGGAATAGAATATCCAAAGGAGGAAGAATAAATTATGAAATTGTCAGTAGAAGAAGTAATCGAAGCAGTTACAGAGGAATTGTTGTGCTATGAGGATATGGAAAAATATGCAAAACAGTGGGAAAAAGAGTTTCGTCAGTGGGTAGAAAAGAAATATCCAAAAAAAGTATATGTTATGACAATTAAAGATGAAGATGAAATTTTTGAAATAGCAGATTCTTATAGAGATGCTTTAGAAGAAAATAAAGTAAAACAGTATTGGAAAGAGTTTTAAATGGAGGTTAATGAGCAACATGGCAAATTTTTCAAAACAAAGAGAGGAGATTAAAAAAGCAGTATTAGAAAGTAAGGGACACCCTACTGCGGAAGAAGTATATCGTATTGTAAAAGCAAAAAACTCAACAGCAAGTTTAAGTACAGTATATCGCAACTTGAATTTGCTCAGCGATATGGGTGTGATTAAAAAAATTTATATGCCAAATGGTTCTGTAAGATTTGATAGTGTATTGTATCAGCACTGTCATGGTGTCTGTATAGAATGTGGTAAATTATATAATATAAATTTAGATTTAGAAGACTTGCATCATATTGTAAAAAAACAAATAGGTATGCAGTCTGTACAATATCATTTGATTGTAGAGGGAATCTGTACAGACTGCCAAAAAGAGTCATAGAGCATATTATTTTGAAATAGAGGCTTCTGCAAGCCCCTTTTCTACTGCATCTAATATTAATTGCGCAGTATATGTATTTTGAGAGGATACATCAATTGCAGTAGATTGTTGTTTTACAATTTCGCTGCCAATTTCTTTTGCTGTTGTTTCTACGAGAGGATAGAAAACAGAAATAGTTTCAGGGGTATCTGTCAAGGAAACAGATTTGATATTGTTTTTGTCTACAACAATTTCTACTTCTGCAATTTCCCCGTTGAGCGTAAACTGTGCATAATATGTGCCAGGATTGTAAACTGCTGTTTTTTCTTCTTTTGGTAAAAAGAAATAAATAAGCCCTATGATAATAACAATACCTAATATGGCAAAAACAACTGTTTTTACCAATTCTTTGAATTTAATTACCACAAATTTTGTTCCATTCATGAAGTGACCTCCTAAAACTGATAAATACATTTACAATACTGTATGAAAAATATGTTGCAATTATACCATTTGTACAAGCCAAAAAAAGAAAGAAGGAATAGGAATGAGTCTGCGTTTTGTAATTGGACGTGCTGGTAGTGGAAAAACAGAATATTGTTTAAAAGAAATTGCAGAAAAACAGAGAGAACAAAAGGGACAATTTATATTGTTAGTGCCTGCACAATATTCTTTAGAGGCAAATAAAGAATTGATGATAAAAACAGAGGGAAAAGCGATATTGCAGGCAGAAGTATATGATTTTAATAAACTTGCATATAAAGTATTTCAGAAAAGAGGAGTTAGCAAAACGATTCCATTAGATAGTGTCAGCAAGTCTATGATATTGAGAAAAATATTAAATCAAAAAAAGAATGATTTTTTGTATTTTAAAAATAGCTTAGACCAACAAGGTTTTCTGGAGCAGTTGAGTACAAGCATATCAGAGTTGTTTTGCTATCAAATGGATACACAAAAATTAGAACTATATCAAAATAATGATGCACTGTCTCAAAAGATAAAAGATAAACTGCATGACTTGAATATTATTGTAGAAGAATATCAAAAATTTTTAAAAGATAAATATATTTCTGGTGATGAGCTATTAGATTTGCTTGCAGAAAAGTTGCAAATCATAGAGAGTTGGCAAAATACAGAAATATGGCTTGATAGTTTTCATAGCTTTACGCCGCAAGAATATAAAGTGATAAAACAACTGTTGCGTTTAGCAAAAAGGGTTACGATTACATTAACAATAGATGATAATACATTTTATAAGCCAAATGTGCAAATGTTTGATGGTTTTTTTGAGCCTTATATGACAGCAAAAAAAGTGATAGAGCTTGCCCAAGAGCAAAACTGTGCAGTAGAAAAAGCAGTTGTGCTTTATAAAAATAAAAGAACAACAAAAAATGCATTACTTTTTTTGGAAAAAAATTACTTTCAATATTATAATAGAGTAACAGAAGAAGTAGATGGCATTGCACTGATTGCGGCACAAAATCAGTATGAAGAAATGACAATGATTGCAGAAGAAATTGTTAGCTTGTTGAAACAAGGAAATTTACGCTATAAAGATATTGCAGTGGTAACAAATGGGCTAGGAATGTATGAAAAAAGTCTAAGAGGAATATTAGAAGAATTTGATATACCCTATTTTATTGATAAAAAAAGAGAAATATTATCAAATCCACTTATTGAAGTAGTAAGAAGTGTATTAGAAGCATTGACCTATCATTTTACTTATGAAAGTATGTTTCGGTATTTAAAAACGGGTTATTCTCTTTTGGTGCAAGAAGAAGTAGATATATTGGAAAATTATGTACTTGCATATGGTATTAAGGGGCAAAAATGGTTTTTAGATACTTGGGAATATGGCATGAAAAAAAGGACAGAAGAAGAAAAAGAAGAAATTAATTTACTAAAAGAAAAAGCAATATCACCATTAAAAGAGTTGTATGAGAAATCTCAGAATAAACAAAAACACACATTATTAGACTGGTCGAAAATGCTTTTTGCATTTTTGGAATCTGTTGATGCAAGTGAAAAAACAAGAGAACTTGCTTTACAAACAGAATCAGCAGAAAAAGCAAAAGAATATGAACAAATATGGTCTATGCTTATGACACTTTTAGAAAGTGGAACAGAAATATTAGGCGATGAAAAAATGAGTATAGAAGAATTTTATAAAATTATGGAAGCAGGTTTAGAGCAAAGTGAAATGGGCATTGTGCCACCTACTGTAGATAGTATTATTGTAGGAGATATAGAAAGAAGCCGCTTACCAAATATTAAAGTGCTATTTGTACTGGGAGTGAATGAGGGTGTGTTGCCTTCCCCAGCAGAGCAAGGTGGCATATTTACAGAGGGAGAAAGAGAGAGCTTGATTGTACAAGGGGCGGAGTTAGCACCAAGTGCAAAAAGGAGAGCATTTGAGGAACAATATTTAATATATAAAGGATTTACAAAACCCTCTGAAAAATTGTATGTTAGTTATTGCATAGCGGATTTAGAGGGAAAACCATTGCGTCCATCGTCTGTGATTATGAAATTAAAAAAAATGTTTTGTAATTTAAAAGAAAAATATGAGGCAGAAACATTGGAGCATATGGCAACACAAAAGACAGCAATTCATTTTTTAGGCGAACAAATGAGAAAATGTTTTTTGTCAGAAAATAATGATATGGACGATATGTGGAAAGATGCCTATAGCTATTATAATACAAGTGAATTGTGGCAAAAACAAATTGCTATGTTAAAGAGGGGGCTTTTTGCACAGGAAACTGTAGAACATCTTTCTAAAAATATGGTTCAAAAAATGTATGGTAAAAGAATTTATAGCAGCGTTTCAAGGTTAGAAAAATTTGCAAGCTGTCCGTTTTCTTTTTTTGCAGAATATGGTTTAAAAGCAAAAGAAAGGCAATTATATCAATTAAAAATACCAGACTTGGGATTATTATTTCATGAAGTAATGGAAATTTTTGCAAACGAGTTAAAACAAAATAAGATTTCATGGAATGATTTGCAGCAAAAGCAATCTGATGAAATCATAGAAAATGCAGTAGAGCAGTCAGCGCCAAAATTAAGCAATCAAATCTTGTTTGATACCTCAGGTAATCGTTATTTGTTGCAGAGATTAAAAAGAATTTCAAAAAGAGCAGCTTGGACATTGACAAAACACGTGCAAATGGGAGATTTTGAACCATATGGTTCAGAGGTAAGTTTTGGCTTTGATGCTGTGTTACCACCCATTGTCATAGAGCTGTCTGGTGGAGAGAAACTACTTTTAAATGGAAAAATTGACAGGGTAGATATTATGGATAGAGATAATACAACCTATGTTAAAATTATTGACTACAAATCAGGACAAAAGGCGTTTGATTATAGTGATATTTATTATGGATTGCAATTACAGCTTTTGATTTATTTAGATGCTTTTTTAGAAAATAATAAAGAAGAATTTGATATTAAACCAGGAGCAGTATTTTATTTCCGCATGAAAGACCCATCAATAGAAGTCAGAAAAGAAATGACATCAGAGGAGATATATGAAGCACTGTTTAAAGAATTAAAAATGTCTGGATTGGTGTTAGATGATATTAGAGTGATAAAAGGGCTTGACAATATATTTGACTGTGGAGATGATGAAATACTTACACCAAGTACAGCATCATCAATTATACCTGTAACCTCTTCAAAAAGTGGTGAATTAACAAAAAGAGCGAAAGTAGCAGATGAACAAAGCTATCAAGAACTGATGAAATTTGCGAAAAGGAAAGTACAAGAAGTAGGAGAAGAATTATTAGATGGTAAAATTGCACCATATCCCTATAAAAAAGCGAATAAAATATACTGTACCTATTGTCCATATAATAGCATTTGTCGTTTTGATAAAAGTTCAGTAAATAGTCAGTATCGTGTTTTACAAAGATTAAAAGAAGAAGACTTTTGGAACAGTATTGCATCAGAACAAAAAGAAGAATAAAAAAGCTCGCAAGAGCTTTTTTATTTTGGATATTTTGTGCTAGAACGGAAAAGAATAATACATTATACGATATTGAGGTGAAAAAAATATGACAATGACGATAGAGCAACAAAAAAAGGCGGTACAACAGTGCCACATTCATTTTTTAGAGGGGAAACAATTTAAAACAAATGTAATTAGTGTGCTTTTAAGAATACCACTTACAAAACAAAATGCAACAAAAACGGCATTACTAGCAGAAGTATTAAAAAATGGCTGTAAACGTTATCCCTCTAAAAAAGCAGTTTCTCAAAAAATGGACGATATGTTAGGTAGTGTTTTTGATATTTCCATCTTAAAAAAGGGACAGGAACAAATACTATTTTTTTATTTGGAAACAGTAAAATATGAAAAGGAACTATTAGAGCAAAGTTTTCAATTTTTGCAAAATATGTTGTTTTCTCCGCTAGAAGAAGCAAAAGGATTTCCCAGGAAAATAGTAGAGAGAGAAAAAAAGAGATTAAAGGAAAAAATAGAAAGTAGACAAGATGACAAAAAGGAATATTCCAAAATGCGTTGTTTGGAAGAAATGTGTAAAGAAAATACCTTTGGCATTTTTGCAGATGGATATAGTGAAGACATCAAAGAAATAGATGAGATGATATTGATGTTGCATTATAAAAATATGATAAAACACGCCAAAGTAGAAATTTTTATGACAGGAGATAAGGAACAAAAAGAAACAATGATAACATTAGCAAATAAAATGCCATTTCAGAGTGATTTTTTGTGGCAGACTGAGCCTATTACTATCAATCAGAAAAAAGAAGTAAAAGAGATTGAGCAAACACTTGATATTGCACAGAGTCGTATTGTATTAGGATTTGATACCAATGTGTTGCCACATCAAAAAGAGTTTGCTTCTTTGCTTGTTTGTAATGAGCTGTTTGGCGGAAGTCCCTCCTCGTTGCTGTTTCAAAATGTAAGGGAAAAAGAGGGCGCGTGTTATGATATTAATTCTTTTTTATTTCGACTGTATCCCGTCTTGATGGTAAAAGCAGGAATACAAAAAGAGTATTATCATAAAGCAGTAGAAATCATACAAAAATCGTTGCAGACATTGCAAACAGAAAAAATAGAAAAACAAGTATTGCAGGAAGCAAAAGAAAATATGATACGATATTATATTTCTATGAAAGATAGTCAAACAGCACTGATGGATTTTTCATTAAATGAATGGATATTAAAAACAAATAGGACAATAGAGCAGTTTATCAAAGAGATAGAGCAAGTAACGGAACAAGATGTACAGCAAAGAGCGAAACAAATTTCATTAAATACGATTTATTTTTTGCAGTAAAAGAGGTGAGAAAAAGATGGAAATGAGAAAAGAAAACAATATGATAGGGGATACCATTATCACAAAAAAGTTGTCATCTGGTATGAAATGTTATATAATTCCCAAGAATGGATATCAAGAAAAAATGGCAGTATTGTGTACAAAATTTGGTTCAAATGATGTAGTATATAGAAGACCAACAGAAGAACAAAAGCATGATATGCCAGTAGGTACAGCACATTTTATAGAGCATAAATTGTTTGAGCAGTCATGGGGCGATGCTTTTACGACTTTTTCGAAACAGTGTGCCACAGCAAATGCTTTTACCGATTTTCAAAAAACGGCGTATTATTTTCAATGCCAAAAAAATTTTGAATTAAATCTAAAATTGTTGTTGTCATTTGTGCAGCATACCCATTTTACAGAAGAATCTACAGAAAGAGAAAAAAAGATTATTGCCAGTGAAATTACAATGTATCAAGATGAACCAAGTTGGATAGTATTTTTTAATTTGCTTGAAAATCTGTATCATAATCATACGGTTAAAAATCCGATTGCGGGCACAGTGGAATCAATACAAGGTGTAACAAAGGAGATATTGCAAAAAAGTTATGATGCCTATTATACCCCAGAAAATTTTTGTTTCGTTTGTGCTGGTGATATAGAGAGCGATGAAATATTAGAAATGGCTGATAGAATTATGAAGCCTACGAATGGACATAGAGCCGTTTCCTTGTTTGATAGAGAGCCAGAAAGCATTGTAAAACCATATAGTGAAAAAGATATGTCACTTGTAAAACCTTTGTTTCAAATTGGTTTTAAACAAAAGCCTCAAGAAGAAAATAAGAGTTTAAAGCAAATATATTTAATGCGTATTGCTATGGATATATTGGCAGGAGAGAGCTCTGCTTTTTTTGAAAAGGCATATCAAAAAGACTGTTTACAGGAATCTATGGACTGTGAATTTTTTTCTGGCGAGGGATATGCTTTTACAGCATTTTCGGGTACAGGAAAACAGGTAGAAAAAACGACAGAGCTTTTGCTAAAAGAAATAGAGCAAATACAAAAGCAAGGTATTTCAGAGGAGATATTTGAAAGAGCAAAAAGAAAACAAGTGGGTAGAATGGTAAGAGGATTTAATTCTATTTATGCGATTTGTATGAGTCAGTTGGAGCTTGCTATGAAAAATAGAGATTTGTTTGATGGATTTCATACCTTAAAAAGTATCAAAAAAGAAGAAGTGCAAAGAGTATTCCAAAAAGATTTTTTAGAGTGTAATATGGCAGTTTCTGTTGTAAAATAAGTAATAATAGGATGAAGTAGAAAGGAGAATTTGTATGGGGAATATGCCTGAAATATGGTTTCCACACTTGGGAATCAAAATCAATCATTTAAGCCGTGTGATATTTCAAATATTTGGATATGATGTATATTGGTATGGTGTCATTATCGGTACTGGTGTGCTTTTGGCGCTTGCTTTGGCAGTACAAGAAGCAAAGAGGACAGCACAAAATCCAGAACACTATATAGACATTGCTTTATTTGGTGTTATTTTTTCAGTTATCGGAGCAAGATTGTACTATGTAATATTTTCATGGGAATCTTATGCGAATCAGCCTTTAAAAATATTTGCATTAAGGGAAGGCGGCTTAGCAATTTATGGTGGTATTATTGCGGGAATTACGACAGTAGTTATATATACAAAAATAAAAAAATTAAATTTTTGGTTAGTAGCAGATACTGCTGCGCCAAGTTTGCTATTGGGGCAAATTATAGGAAGATGGGGAAACTTTTTTAATAGAGAAGCATTTGGAGGATATACAGACAATCTGTTTGCCATGCGATATTTAAAGGAGCAAGTGCATACTATTGCACCCTCTGTGCTAGAAAATACGATAATCGTAAATGGCACAGAATATATACAAGTACACCCAACATTTTTGTATGAATCAATCTGGAATGTGGGTGTATTTGTATTGCTTTTTATCATGAAAAAAAGAAAAAAATTTGATGGGCAAATATTTGGATTGTATTTACTGGGATATGCCTGTGGTAGAGTATGGATTGAGGGATTGAGAACAGACCAATTAAAAATAGCAAATTTTGCTGTGTCTCAAATTCTCTCTGCAATTTTGATAGTGGGAGCTTTTGTGTTACTTTGGTATAGAAAAAATGCCTCTATAAAGTCTACACACTAAAATAATTACTTTTTGAGTGCAAATAAGCCTTTAAACGGGCTAAAATCCTGTAAAAAAAGATACAAATATGTAAAAATAGTGCGAAAAGTGTCTAAAAAAATTTATACTTTCTCAGTTTGTCCTTGTATTTTTGTTACATTTGCATTACAATAAGAGTAAAATAATAGAAAAAAGCAATCAAGTTTGGAGCAGCTAGGGAGTGGAAAAACATGGAATTTCATCATGTATCGGTGCTGTTAAAAGAGTGTATTGAAAATTTGAATATTAAACAAAATGGCATTTATGTAGATGGCACTATGGGTGGGGGAGGACATTCTTTAGAAATCTGTAAACAGTTGACAACTGGTAGACTGATTGCCATTGACCAAGATTTACACGCTCATGAAGCAGCAAAAGAAGTATTAAAAGAGCATTTAGAAAAAGTGACCTTTGTTCATGACAATTTTGTAAATATAAAATCCATATTGCACCATTTAGGAATTGAAAAAGTAGATGGTGTTTTATTGGATATAGGCGTTTCTTCTCACCAGCTTGATGAAAGCGAAAGAGGATTTTCTTATCAAAAAGATGCACCATTGGATATGAGAATGGACGATACCAGTACATTTTCTGCCTATGATGTTGTCAATACATATAGCGAAGAGCAATTATATCATATCATATGGGAATATGGGGAAGAACGTTGGGCAAAAAGGATTGCAAAATTTATAATAGAGCAAAGAAAACAAAAGCCTATACAAACAACGGCGGAACTGGTAGAGTGTATTAAAAAGGCAATACCAAAAGGAGCTAGAAAAGAGGGACCACACCCAGCGAAAAGGACATTTCAAGCAATAAGAATAGAAGTCAATAAAGAATTAGAGGTACTACAAAAAGTAATTACAGATGCAACAGAGGTGCTTGATACAAAAGGGAGACTTTGTATTATTACATTTCATTCTTTGGAAGACCGTATTGTAAAAAATGCGTTTCGCTTGCAGCAAGACCCTTGCACCTGCCCAAAAGAGTTTCCTGTTTGTGTTTGTGGTAAAAAGCAAATGGCAAATATCATTACAAGAAAACCAATATTGCCATCTGAAGAAGAACTAGAACAAAACCATCGTTCTAGGAGTGCAAAATTGCGTGTTTTGGAAAGAATCTAATATAAGGAAGTGTAAAAACTATGGCAGATAAAAAAAGAAAAGTATCTAAAAAAACGTATCAAGATGCAAGAGCATATTATACACATGGCGGCGCAGCATATGATATAGACCCTATGGAGGAAGAATATGCTCCTCAAAAAAAGCGTGTTAAAAAGAAAAAAGCGCCCAGTAAAAATAAACAATCTGTTAGAAAAAAAATAGCAATGGAGGGCAGAGCAAATCGTGCTTATAGTATTAAAGTTGTTTTAGTATTGAGTGTTTTTTTCTGTGGAACATTGGCTTTTATGTGGTCTAGTGCATTGGTAACAGCACAGAGAGTAGAAACACAAAAATATAAAGATAGGTTAGCAGATTTAAAAAGTGAAAATGCACTATTAGCAATAGATGTTGCTGAGCAAATGGATTTGGATACCGTAAAACAGATTGCAACGGAAAAGTTGGGCATGGTAGAGCCACAGCCATATCAAATACAGTACATAGATGTTCCAGAACAAAGTTATACCATTCATTATAAAGATGACACAGAAAAACCAGAAGAAAAAGATGCAGAGAATGCATTGGTAAGAACAATAGTGGGTTTATTTAAAAAGGAATGATGTGTAATATATGAAAAAGAGAAGAATACCAACAGCTCCCATAAAAGGAAGATTATATTTTGCTTTTTTTGTGTTTGTAATTATGCTGACTGTATTGGGGGGACGTGTTTACTATTGGAAAACGGTAAAAGGGGCAGAGTTTGAAAATAGGGCAAAAGAGCAACAGGTCAACCGTTATGATGTTATGGTACAAGCAAATAGAGGTTCTATTGTAGATAGAAATAATCAACCATTTGCAGTTAGTACGATTGTGTATAATGTAATATTAGATTCCCGTGTGTTGGCGTTACCAGATTCAGATGAAGAAACTAGAATAAAAGAACAAAATAAAACCTTTACTACCTTGCAGGAATATTTTCCTGATTTAGACTATGATGCATTACGACATGGTGTACAAATAGACCCTGCAACGGGCAAGCCATATACGGATAACAGTTGGAAGATTCTAGCAAAAAATGTAGAAAAAGAAATAAAAGAAGAAATAGAATCAAAAGGTTTAAAAGGAATTTATTTTGACCCTGCATCAAAGAGAACCTATCCACTAAAATCATTAGCTTGTCATGTGGTTGGATTTATGAGAGGCGATGCAAAGTGGGGATTAGAAAACTATTACGATAAGTATATGACAGGGATACCAGGGCGTTCTTTTATTGCCTATGATGGAAATAGTACAGCAGTAAGGCAGGAATATGAAGCGCAAGATGGCAATACTGTTGTAACAACAATAGACTATACGATACAGCAATATGCAGAAAATATTGTACAAAAAACAGCACAGGAGTGGCCTTCTGAAGCAGTTGCCATTATTGTAATGGATCCAAATACAGGAGAAATTTATGCTATGGCGGATTCCAGTTCCTTTGACTTGAATGACCCTGATAAAATACCAGCAATGGATAGTGAAGAATTTCAAGAGCAATGGGAAGAACTGACATCACAAGAACAGCAAGATTATAAAGACAATATGTGGAATAATTTTAATACTGTTAGTTCCTTTGAACCTGGTTCTATCTTTAAGCCGATTACAGTAGCAGCGGCATTAGAGGAGGGCATTATTACGCCACAGGATACCTTTAATTGTACTGGTGTTGTAAAAATGTATGAAGATGAAATGAGATGTCACTTGCGTTCTGGACATGGCATATTAGATGTGCAAGGGGCATTAGCACAGTCTTGTAACCCAGCTATGATATATATTTCTCAAAGAATGGGACGAGACGTGATGTATAAATATTTTAAAGACTTTGGTTTTGCTGCAAGAACAGGTATTGACTTGCCAGCAGAAGAAAGTGCGGAAGCAGCCGTATATGCAAAAGATGCAATTGGTCCAGTAGAGCTTGCTACGATGTCATTTGGACAAGGTTTTAATGTGAC
>CAMXTM010000015.1 GCA_947246775.1 uncultured Clostridium sp.
TTGAAGGACATGGAAATGTAGCAAGTGCCATTGCCTATCGGGATAATTTAAAGGCAAAAATTGGTGTTTATCGTTCTATTTATGAATCTGCAACGATTAAACCAGAACGCTATAGTCAGAAAGAAGTTAAATTTGTGCGTTGTATTGACGCTAGAGAATTACAGGTTAAAATCAATCAACTTTCTAAAGAATATCGCAGTCTTGATACAAAATTGCAAGGAATTAACTGGACGGTAGAATTAGTATAAAAAAGAGGCGTAAAAATATAAAAAGCGTAGCACACCTGACAGGAACAGGAAAACAACCTGAAAGCAAAATAGACAGCTCGGACTCGGCTGAAACAAAGAAATGATAGAGTTAAATTGTGACATGAGTATAGCAAATTTGCTGAATTGATAGTGTATTGTAAAAACCAGTGCTGATTTTATATTTTGAGGGTGGGAAGAGGGAAAAAGGCGATAGTTTTTGTGCTATCGCCTTTTGCTTTATCTCAATAAGCCCATGCTTCCTGTGAGTTTGTTGACCTTCTTTTTTTCTCCACAAATCGCAATACCAAAATATTGCAATTCTGCTTCAGAAACCTCTTTCATTTTTTTAATAAATTCGTAGTATGTTTTGCATTGCTGCGCCAAATCAGAAAAATCTACAACAGTCAAGTCAGAAAACTCTACTCCATATAGCTTTTCTCGCAGCTCCTTTATTTTTTCTTTGTTTCCCTTTAAAATAGGTACAGGAAATTCAATAATTCCTAAATGAACATTACCCGTTTTGTCATGCACATCGCTTCCTACTACTTCTGGCAACTCTTTTCCTAGCGTAATGCCCATAATTGCCGCTGTGTTTGCAATAATACCCAGCGGTAAGTTTTCATCAATTACCATAACACATTTTTCCATTGTTGTTATCCTCCTCTTTTTATCCACACCTTCCTCCTTTTCGTCTCTATGTCAAAAGTGATAAAAATGACAAAAATTTTCGAAATCAGCCGAAACACCGCGCGTATTATGTATATAGATATATATTATTTATATTTTATATATATCTTATAGAAAAGTATCATTTTTGTCACTAAACTACGGAAAGCCTTGCTATGACTGGTTTTTCGCGGTGACAAATTTGATTTTTTTTTATCACCTAGTGACAAAAATTTTGTCACCAACAAATATTTAGACTTATCGCTAAGAGGGGGCAAGTGTGGTTTTATAAACTTCTTTTTCTTTTTGTCATTCGTTTTTGTCACTAGTCTGCTTTGGTTTTTCGCAAAATATTTCCCGATACGCATTGGGGGGAATCCCTATAAAACTGCTAAAGTAATTTGTAAAATGGCTCTGGTCTGAAAATCCTGTTTCAATAGCAACATCAATAGGTGACATTCCTTTTTTTAGTAATTTTTTTGCTTCACTGATACGTATGGTTTCTAAGTAGCGGTAGGGAGTAATCCCTTTTGACTTTGTAAAGGCACGCAACAGTGTAGATTTGCTTAGTCCAACATAATGGCAAATTTGGTCTAAAACAATGCGCTCAGAAAAATGCTTTTCCATAAATTCGCAAGCCTTTTCAATTTCTTTTCTGCACTCAGGGATTTGATTTTCAAAGGGCTGCGCCTCGTTTTGTATTAGCGTTGAGAGCAAAAAAAGCAAATTTTCTTCTTTTTGAAAGTCATTGATACCATTCATTATCATCTCATGAAGTGAACGTAAATAATAAATCACCTCATCGTTGGAAACAACAGGATTGTAAAAGATAGGAAGTTCTTTTTTTCCAGTGATTTCCTCTGCAAAATGTAACATCATTTGTTTGCTGATATTGATAGCTCTATAATCTAATGTAGCATTATCTGTTTGTACACAAGCATGGTTGTCATTTGGATTAAATAGTATAATATCACCACGTTTTATATTGTATTTGTTGTTTTTGCAATATAAACATCTTTCGCCATTTTCTATAAATCCAATGACATAGTGTTTATGAAAATGGTTGGGAAAGGGTTGTACAATACCCTCAAAGCGATAGGCTTCTATGCGTAATACATCATCATAAACCATTGTTTTTACTTCTTTTTTGATAGGCGGCACCTCCTTACAAATTCATTTTAAGGAAGAGTAAGTAAAAAGTCTTGTAAAATATCTTCATTTTTTTTGTATTTTTCTGTACTCACTGGGACTCATACCCATTTTTTGATGAAATATTCTGGAAAAGTATAAAGGGTCAATATAACTTACAGAGCGTGCAATAATACGGATAGACATAGATGTAGTTTTTAATAAAATGCACGCTTGCCGTATTCTGTAATCTAGCAAATAACTTTGTATTGAAACATTTGTAAAAGATTTAAATATGCGGTGCAAATAAGAACGATTGATATTGATATGGTCAGCAACATCTTGCACTGTAATCGGGTCACAATAGTGTTCTTCTATATATTGTAGTGCTTCTTCTACATAATCAGATTTTTTTTCATTTATCGTAACTTGTTCGTTAGGAAATTTGCAGGCAAGTAAAAAAAGATATTCGTATAGTATGCTGTTCATGATTAAATCACGATTTTGGGGCAACTGGTCAGCTTTAGACATTTTTTCATGACAAAGTTTAAATTGCTCATCATCTCCATAGTGTATAACAAGATTGTCTAATAAAGAAGTTCTTTGTAAATAACCTTTTACTTTAATGCCTTGCATACCAATCCAAGTATATGTCCAAGGGTTGTGCTTGTCTGCTTCGTAATAAATAAGTTCGTCAGGGCAAATTAAAAAAGCGTCTCCTTTTTTGAGCCGAAATAGTTTTCCTCTTGCCTTGTAAATCCCTTCGCCCTGTAAAACATAGTGAATTAAATAGCCGTTTCTCATAATAGGTCCATAGCTGTGACAGGGAGCGCAGTTTTCATAGCCACAAGTGTAAATCATAGCATCAATGTTTTTAAAAAAGTCATTTGAAAAATGATAATCTAACATAAAGTCATTCCTTTCTCTTTTGTATTGGTAAAATATTGGTCATAAAGTTGAATATCTAAGTCACATATGTCCATATACATTTTATTATAACAGTGTATAATCATAGATACAAGTAACAAGTTAGTAATAAAAAAAACGTTTTTTTACCGTAGCTATGGGAAATTTTAAAACAATAATTGTCTGTTATAATAAAAAGGGAGGATTATAGTATGGACGCAAACAAACGACAAAGATATGAAAAAATATCCATAGAACTTACAAAACTTGTTGGGGGCAAGGACAATATACAAGGTGTAGCACATTGTGCAACACGTTTAAGAATCGTTTTAAAAAACAATGACATAGCAGATTTAAAAGCAATGGAAGATGTTGACCTTGCAAAGGGCGTGTTTGTGGCTGGTGACCAGGTACAAATTATATTTGGTGCTGGCTTGGTAAATGACGTGTATGAAGTATTTGCAGAACACAATAACATGAAAAACATGAGTTTAAGCGATTTAAAGACAGTAGCAAACCAAAAAATGAATCCACTTCAGAGAATTATAAAGGCACTTTCTGACGTATTTGTAGATATTATGCCAGGAATCCTTGCAGCGGCACTATTGACAGGACTTTCTGGGGTATTAGGAAATTTTGATTTTGTAAAAGCAAATGAAACACTTTATGGCATTAATAGATTGATAAATATTTCATCAGGTGCAATTTTTGGTTTTCTTCCTCTTGCGGTTGCCTATAGTGCTTGTAAAAGGTTTGGGGGCAGACCGATTTTGGGTATTGTCATTGGCTGTATTATGTTAAGTGATAGTTTAGCAAATGCTTATTCCGCAGCGCAAGGAACAGTAGAAGTAACTGTATTACATATTTTTGGCTTAGGTGTAAAATTGGTAGGTTTTCAAGGCGGTATTATTGTAGCGTTACTGATGGGATTTGTCACAGCAAAATTAGATAAATTTTTTGAGAAAAAAGTTCCAGAGGTGATTCGTCTTTTAATCTCTCCATTGCTTACCACTTTGGTTGGCGCATTACTTCTGTTTACAATTATTGGTCCTGTAGGTCGTGGACTTTCTTCAGGTATTACAAATGCATTGGTATGGATGACACAAAATTTAGGTGTAGTAGGATATGCAGTATTTTCTGGTTTGCAGCAGTTGGTTGTTATCACTGGTTTACATCATATCTTTGGCGCAATCGAGGCACAACTTTTGGCAGACACAGGCAGAAACTTTATCAATCCATTGATGTCTGTAGCAATTATAGCACAAGGTGGCGCAGTTCTTGGTTATCTTTTACTACATAGAGATAGTGCAAAAACAAAAGAGTTGTGTATACCAAGTTTTGTATCTGTATTGTTTGGTATTACAGAACCTGCATTATTTGGTATTAACTTGAGATATCGTTTTCCAATTATAGGTGGCTGTATTGGCGGTGCTTTAGGTGGTGTGATTGTTTACCTTACAAATCTTGCAGCATTAGGTTTTGGTACAACAGTTGTTCCAGGAATTGCTTTAGCTGACCCAACAGGTAATGGCTATGTAAATTATGTGATAGCACATGCAGTTGCAATCGCAGGTGGATTTATTATGACATTAGTATTAGGTAAATTTATGGATAAAACACCAGTAGAAGCAACAGCAGGAACTACAAATATAGTAGTATCAGAACCAGAAGTAGAGCAAAGTACTCCAGTCGAAATACCAGAAAAAGAAGAATTTTTTGGCTATGCAGAGGGACAAATGATAGCAATGGAAGATGTAAAAGATGATACTTTTGCAAATAAAGTATTAGGTGATGGTGTTGCAGTGCTTCCAGCAGTAGGAAAAGTATATGCTCCAGCAGATGGAAAAATTATTAGTATATTTGATACAAAACACGCAATTTGCTTTGCAAGTAACTATGGCACAGAGATATTGATTCACATTGGCGTAGATACCGTTAATTTGCAAGGAAAATATTTTACACCTCATGTCAATACAGGCGATGTAGTAAAAAAAGGACAGCTTTTAGTAGAATTTGACAAACAAAAAATAGAAGAAGCAGGATATGACACAGTTATTCCAATGATGTTTACTGATTTTCCAGCAGAAAAAAGATTAGAAGTGTCTGCACCAGCAGATATGACAGCAGATACAGTAACAGCAGTTGTTTATAAAGCATAAAGGATAGAAAGAATTGGGGAAAGAGTATGAATAAAAAGTTAATTTTTTTGGATATTGATGGTACTTTAGTCTCTGAAATGTTGCCACCTTCTGCACAGGTCATAGAGGCAGTAAAAGGCGCAAGAGCAAACGGACACAAAGTATTTTTATGCACAGGTCGAAATATGCCTATTATCGGAAAAGAGATTATTGATGTTGGATTTGATGGAATAATAGCTAGTGCTGGTAGTCATATTGAAATTGAGGGAAAGGTACTTTTTGACAATATTCTTCCAGAACAGACTATACAAGAATGTTTGGAGGTATTTCATGAGCATGGGATATATTGTAGAATCGAGACAGCAGAGGGCATTTATACAGACCCTCAAATGGAGGAATTGGTAAAAACAGTCAAGCCAGATAAAACAAATTCAGAGCTTATCCGTATGCAAAAAGAAATTGAATCAGGTATCAATATTTTGCCTTATGAAAAATACCCACGCAATGGGGCGTACAAAATTTGTTTTACAAGTACGAATATAGAAGCAATTCAAAAGACAAAAAAATATTTGGGAGATAGATTTGACTATGCAATTTATCCTTATGGTAATATGACAAGTTGCTTTAATGGCGAAATTATTCCAAAGGGAATTGATAAGGGTAGTGCGATGAACTTGGTGTGTCAATATTATGGTGTAAACAAAAAAGATACAATTGCCTTTGGTGATAGTATGAATGACTATGAAATGATAAAAGCAGCAGGCGTTAGTGTTGCAATGGGAAATGCTTGCGAAGAATTAAAAGAGATTGCTGATGTTATATGCGGCAATGTTTGGGAAGATGGGGTTTATTATGAGTTTCAAAAAATGGGACTGTTTTAATAAAGCATGGTAAAAAATAAGGTATTAGTAGGTGCATACAGTAAGATGTAAAGCACTTACTAATACTAAAATCATAAGATAAAAAATAATGGGGAATGTAGATATGGCGATAGTAATAAATGAAAATGGTAATACTTTTACAATACAAACAAAAAATTCGACTTATCAGATGAAAGTAGATAAATATGATGTTTTACTTCATACTTATTATGGAGAAAAAACAGATAATACAGATAAATCTGTTTTTTCTTACCAAGCAGATAGGGGATTTTCGGGCAATCCTTATCATGTAGGAAAATTTGATAGAACCTATTCTATGGATTCCTTGCCACAAGAATATAGCTGTTTTGGGGTAGGAGATTATAGAATTACTGCTTTAAGAGTAGAAAACGCAGATGGAAGTCAAGCAGCAGACTTGCATTATACAGGTTATAGTATAGAAAAAGGAAAATATTGTATAGAAGGTTTACCTGCTGTATATGCAGAGAATACACAGGCAGAAACACTAATAATTCAATTACAAGACACTTGTAATGGTTTAGAAGTTTTGCTTTATTATGGTGTAATAGAAGAACTAGATATTATTACTAGAGCAGTAAAAATTATAAATAAAGGCAAAAGTGAGATTACATTGCAAAAAGCAGCAAGCGTTAATATAGACTGGGACGATGGTGATTTTGATTTAATTTCTTTTTATGGTAGGCATGGCATGGAAATGAATTTGCAAAGGGCAAAAATTCATCATGGTATACAGTCGATAGGAAGTGTGCGAGGAATTAGCAGCCACCAATATAATCCTTTCGTCATGTTATGCGAAAGCGGTGCAAATGAAACAATGGGTAGTTGTTATGGTTTTTCCTTTGTATACAGTGGGGAATTTTTGATAGAAGTAGAGAAAGACCAAATTGATAGAACAAGATTGATTTGTGGTATTCATGATAACAATTTTAAATGGACATTGCAGAGTAATGATAGCCTTTGGCTGCCTGAAGTAATTATGACCCACAGTAAAAATGGTATGAGTGGTATCAGCCGAAATTTTCATAATGTAATAAGAGAGCATATTTGTAGAGGAGAATGGAAAAAGAAGCGTCGTCCGATATTGATAAATAGTTGGGAAGCAGTATATTTTGATTTTACGGGGGATATGTTAGTAGAACTTGCAAAAGAATCAGCAAAACTTGGTATAGAATTGTTTGTATTAGATGATGGTTGGTTTGGAAAAAGAGATGATGACAATACAGGGTTAGGAGATTGGATTCCAAATGAAAAAAAGCTGGGTTGTAGTTTAAAAAAATTGTCAAAAAGAATTATGGCACAGGGAATGCAGTTTGGTATTTGGATAGAGCCTGAAAGCATATCAGAAGACAGCGATTTATATAGAAAGTATCCAGAATGGGTAGTAAAAATTCCAAATAGAAAACCTTGTTTGAGTAGAAATCAGCTAATATTAGATTTTTCGAGAAAAGACGTACAAGATTATATCATTGAAACTATATCTAATTTAATCAAAGAGGCATCTATTAGCTATATTAAGTGGGATTTTAACAGAGCAATTTGTGATAAATATAGTAATTTGTTACGACCAGAACAGCAAGGAGAATTTTCTCATCGATATCTATTGGGATTGTATAGAGTATTAGAAAAATTAACAACAGATTTTCCAGAAGTGTTATTTGAGAGTTGCGGTGGTGGTGGAGCGCGTTTTGATGTTGGTATGTTGTATTATACTCCTCAGATTTGGGGTAGTGACAATACAGACGCGATAGAACGACTTAGTATACAATATGGTGCTTCTTTTGGCTATCCTATTTGTGCTATGGGTACACACGTTTCTGCTGTCCCCAATCATCAAACAGGACGAGTAACACCACTTTCTACAAGGGCTTGTATGGCGATGTCGGGTACATTTGGTTATGAATTAGACATTGCAGAATTGACAGAACAACAAAAGCAACAAATTAAAAAACAAATTACAGCATTTAAAGAATATAGTCCTATGATACAATTTGGTGATTATTATAGAATAACTAGCCCAATGGGAAAAAATGCGACTGTATGGGAATTTGTAGATAAAAAAGGGAAAGAGGCACTGGTTCATGCAATCTATCACCATGTTGAGTCTAATCCTGTACCAGTAAGGGCAAAAGTGTATGGTTTAAAAGATAGCGCAATGTATCAGCTTGTATTAAATCCTTATTTTGATGAAAAATGTCCAGAAAAATCATTACCTTATGGTTTTCGAGATGGTGAGTTGATTAGCGGTGCAACATTGAGACAAGTTGGATTTGTGATACCTAATGCAGTAACCGATTTTCAGGCATGGCAAATTTATATTAAAGAATATAAAAAAGGAAAATAATGATATTATTTAATATTCCCCCTCTAAAATAAATATAGAGTAAAAAAAGAACGGCAAAGATAAAAATTTGCTGTTCTTTTTGTGTTGTGATAAAAAATATCTGTTTTAAATTTTATTTTTGCTATACAATATACATTAAAATTATGTTCTCTGCATTTATAATTACATTTATAGTATGTTACAATAAAATAAAATCATTTGTGACTCCTTTTTGTTATAGATACAAAATAAAGAAAGGTAAATTGTTATGCATAAAAAATTTAGAATCATTTATATTGTAAGCATTGTCAGCTCTATTATATTGATGTTTTCGGCTTGCTATATTAATGAAGTCAAAAAATCAGTAGAATATTTATCCTATGAGCTTTTAAGGGGGCTGTATTGGTTTAGAGTAGCAAATATGGTTTATGGTGTTGTAATTGTGATATTTTGTATATGGGAATTATATTCAATTATAAAAAGAAAAAAATAAGCAGAAAAATAAAAGCTGTTTTTCTGTTTTGTTCCACGTGGAACAAAAAGGATAGTTGCAAATAGAAAATGTTCCACGTGAAACATTGCAATTCTATTATTTTGTATGTATAATAAAAACAAATGTAAACAACTTTTTCATTGAAATTGTATACCTAGTTAGGAGTGGCAAATACATATGAGTAAAGTAAGAGTAATATCCATTACAAATCAAAAGGGCGGTGTAGGAAAAACAACAACAGCCATTAATTTGTCTGCATGGTTAGCAAATAAAGGCAAAAAAGTGTTGGTCATTGATGCTGACCAACAAGGAAATACGACAAGTGGCGTTGGATTAGAAAAAAACGAAGTGAAAAATACAATTTATAATGTAATGTTAGAAGAATTGTCTCTTTCTGATGTCAAAAAGCCTACTTGTGTCAATAACTTGGAAGTTGTGCCTGCTAATATTCATTTAACTGGTGCAGAAATTGAGCTGATTGGCAAAGATGATATGGAATATATACTAAAAAATGAAATAGATGCGATAAAAAGCCAATATGATTTTGTCATAATTGATTGTCCACCCTCCCTTAATATTATTACAGTTAATGCACTAACTGCTTCTGATACGGTACTTGTACCAATACAATGCGAATATTTTGCACTAGAGGGATTAGACCAGTTGATATATGCGATTAACATGGTAAAAAGGACATTAAATAGAAATTTAAAATTAGAAGGCATTGTCTTTACGATGTATGATGCAAGAACAAATTTATCTTCGCAAGTAGTAGAAGAAGTCAAAAAAAGTATGCGAAATGTAAAAGAAGATATTTATTATGGCATTATACCAAGAAATGTGCGATTAGGAGAAGCACCAAGTCATGGTTTGCCAATTCATTTGTATGACCCAAAATCAAAAGGTTCAGAAAGTTACGAACTACTAGCACAACAAGTTTTAGAAAAGGAGTGGAAGTAGATGGCGGCTGCAAAAAAAGGACTCGGTTCTAAAGCAAAAGGATTAGAAGCACTTATTAGTACAAAAATGATGAGTTATAATGAGGGCGGCTTGATGCAAGAGGGTGTATTGGAAATTGATATCAATAAAATAGAGACAAATAAAAACCAACCTCGTAAGTATTTTGATGAAGAAAGTCTTTTAGAATTGTCAGAATCTTTAAAAAATTATGGTATGATACAGCCTGTTGTTGTAAAGAGAGTAGAGGACTATTATGAATTGGTTGCAGGAGAAAGAAGATTTCGAGCAGCTAAAATTGCAGGACTAAAAAAGATACCAGCACTAATAAAAGAATTAGATGATGTAGTCTCCTTTGAAATTGCATTAGTCGAAAATCTACAAAGACAAAATTTAAACCCGATTGAGGAGGCAGAGGGTTTTTATAAATTGCAGCAAGAATTTTTATTAAACCAAGAAGAAATTGCATCTAAAATTGGAAAAAGTCGCTCTACTATTGCAAATAGTATGCGGTTGTTAAATTTAGATAATAGAGTAATTGACTTTGTAAGAGAAAATAGATTGTCAGCAGGTCATGCAAAAGCATTGCTTGCTGTTGCGGATAAAGAAATTCAATTTGAATTAGCAGAAAAAATTATTGAGCAGGAGTTGAGTGTAAGACAAGTAGAAAAAATTGCAAAGTCATTACAACAAAATGAAAATGCTCCAGAAAAGAAACAGCAAAAAGCAGTAGAATTTGATACATCTTCTTATCGCTTGATAGAAGATGATTTAAAAAGTCTTTTTGCAACAAAGGTAAAATTGAGCAGCAAAAAAAATAAAGGAAAAATAGAAATAGAATATTATTCAAATGATGACTTAGACAGAATATTAACTTTGTTTAGAGCAATAGAAAGATAACGAGGTGTGTGATGCGTGAACGCAATAAATGAAATGATACAATTTTATATTCCTTTTATATTGGCTGGCTTGATAGTAGCAGTAATTATACTGTTTTCACTTTGTATTGTATTGTTTTTAAAAATTGGACGAGAACGAAAACGATATGACATTTTTATGGGTACAAACCGCAGACCAGACCTCAATTTAGAAATGAAAATAAATTCTTATTTTGAAAGTGTAAAAGAAATAGAAAAAAAATATGGTAAGCTATTGGATATGGTAACGGATATGGACGCTATTATGTCTGAAAACATACAAAAAGTAGGCATTGTGAGATATAATCCCTTTGATGAAATGGGTGGTAATCTCTGTTTTGCACTTGCCTTATTAGATGCAAAAGATAACGGTGTTGTACTCAATGGTATTCATAGTAGAACAGGTTCTTTTACCTATGCGAAGCCGATTGAAATGGGAGTGAGTACCTATGTACTTTCAACAGAAGAATTACAAGCTGTTAAAATGGCACAAGATAATGCTTATCAAAGAAAAGCAGAAAAAGTAGTAAAGATAAAACCGAAAAAAATATTTAAATGGAAAGACAAACCATTGTTTGAACCAAAACCAGAAAAAGAAAAACCGGCTGATGATAAAAAGTTAGAAATGATAGGCGATGTAACAACAAATGAGGAACAGTCCATTATGGCAGAAGAAGAAATTGCACAACAGATTTCTGAAAATACAGCACCGATTCCAAATGGAACAGAAATACAAAATATAAAAGAAACCGTAAAAGAATTGGTAAAAGAAACCATACAAATGGAAAAAGAGACACAGAAGAGTGAAACAGAAGAAAAGGTGCGCCGATTAGAGGAACAGGTATTACTTTTGACAGAAAAAAATACATTAGCAAATAAATCAAAAAAATACCATAGACCAGAGCCTTTTGAAACAGAACAATTTAAAATTATATCAGAAATACAAAAAATATCAGATGATGCAGTACCTGACGAAAGCAAAGAGAAAAGTAATATCAATGTAATGTCTGATTCTGTAGAAAATATTATAGAACAAATTGCACAAAAAACAGAAAAAAAACAAAGACAATTAAATCAAACCATTCCTACACAAATAGATGAGGAACAAATGGTAATTTCAGCAGAGCAGGAAATTAAAACAGCAGTACGGGCAGCAATCAAAAGTGCCGTTGCAATTACCAAAGAAGAGGAAAAACAATAAATATCAAAAAAGCCAACTCAATGAGTTGGCTTTTTTAGTTGTTCCACGTGGAACAATTACCCCAATATTTTTTGTGCATAATATACCGTAGCCATAGCGTCTTTTGCATAGTGGTCAGCACCAATCATATCTGCATATTCTTGTGTCAGCACAGCACCACCTACCACTACTTTACAATCAGGCTTTTTCTCTCTCAACTGTTTTATAGTTTCTTCCATATTCGTTACAGTAGTTGTCATTAAAGCACTTAAACCAATTAATTTGATATTTTGTTCGATAGCTGTTTCTACAATGGTTTCAGGGGCAACATCTTTTCCTAAATCGACTACATCATAGCTATAATTTTCTAAAAGCACTTTTACAATATTTTTACCTATATCATGTATATCCCCTTTTACAGTGGCTAATATGATTTTATCTTTTTTGGTTTGAACAGTGCCACTTTTGCCCATATGCACTTTTACTGCTTCAAAGGCAGATTTTGCGGCTTCTGCACTCATTAAAAGTTGTGGTAAAAATATTGTTCCCTTTTCAAACCCTTTCCCTACTATATCTAATGCTGGAATCAATTCTTGATTAATAAGTGTTAAAGGTTCTGTATTTTGTAGTCTTTGTTCTGCGGCTTCTTTTGCTCTTTCTTTTAAGCCTTTTTCGATTGCTATACCAAGGGAAATATCATTTTCGGCAGCGGGCGCAGCAGTTGTAATTGTTGCTTGTCCGCCGTATTTGCTGATATAATCCATACAGTTATCATCTAATCCTGCTAATGCGCAGTAAGCGTAGTAAGCACGCATCATTGCTTCAGAATTTGTATTGATAATGCCTGCATTTAGACCGTTTTGCAATGCCATCGTATAAAAATTAGCTGTGATAATTTCTCTTTGTGGCAAGCCAAATGAAATATTTGATACACCTAATATGGTTTTGACATTTAGTTTTTGTTTTACCATATGCAGCGCTTTTAGTGTTTCCAATGCAGAATATTGGTCAGAACTAATTGTCATAGCAAGTACATCTATAATAATGTCTTTACTAGAAATGCCATAGCTTTCTGCTGTTTTTACAATTTTTTGTGCTACAGCAAAACGCCCCTCTGCGGTAGCAGGAATCCCATTTTCATCTAATGTCAGCCCAACTACCACACCACCATATTTTTTGACAATAGGAAATACTGCTTCCATAGATTCTTTTTTGCCATTGACAGAGTTAATCATTGCTTTTCCATTATAGATACGCAATGCGTTTTCCATTGCGATAATATCAGAAGTATCTATTTGTAGTGGCAAATCAATAACACTTTGCAATTCTTTTACAACAGAAACCAACATTTCTACTTCATTGATGTCTGGTAGACCAACATTGACATCTAATACATGAGCGCCTTTTTGCTGTTGAGAAAATCCCTCTCTTAAAATATAATCAAAGTCTTTTTCTCTCAAAGCCTGTTTAAAGCGAGATTTTCCTGTCGGATTGATGCGCTCTCCTACAATAATGGGTTTTTTACCAATTTCAACGGCGTGAGTATAAGACGCTGTAACAGTATTGTTTTTTTCTACTAAAGGCAAAGGAGTTTTATTTTTACAATGCGCGTAAAGTGCTTTAATATGCTCGGGTGTTGTGCCGCAGCAACCACCTACAATCCAAACACCTTTGTCTACGATTTTTTTCATTTCTTGTGCAAATTCCTCTGGTAACACATCAAATACCGTTTTACCATTTTCTGCTCTAGGAAGTCCTGCATTTGGTTTTATAATAACAGGAATAGAACAACAAGAAATCATTTGTTCTGCAAGAGATAGCATTTGATGAGGACCTAAACCACAATTCATACCAATGGCATCTACTCCAAGCCCCTCTAATATTGCTACAACAGATGGTATATCACTACCTGTAAGCAATTTGCCTTTTTCATCAAATACCACAGTAACAAATACAGGCAAATTAGTATTTTCTTTTGCAGCAAGGACTGCTGCCTTTGCTTCATAGATGTCACTCATCGTTTCGATTACAATAAGGTCAGCACCTGCCTTTTCTCCAGCAATCGCCATTTGTTTAAAAGCATTGTAAGCATTTTCAAAAGATAAATCCCCTAAAGGTTGCAATAATTTTCCTGTAGGTCCGATGTCCAATGCAACATAGCCTTTGTGGTCTTTTTGAGCTTGTTTTTCTGCCTGTTTTGCATTTTTTACGGCAGCACTAATAATTTGTTCTATACTGTAATCAATACCCTGCAATTTAATACAGTTTGCACCAAATGTATTTGTCAATACAATATCACTGCCTGCTTCAAAATAATTTTGATGTATTTCAATGAGTGCTTGTTTATTTTCTATATTCCAAAGTTCTGGTAGTTCTCCTGCTTGTAACCCTTTTTGTTGTAGTAATGTACCAGTTCCGCCATCAAAAAAAACAATGCGCTTTCCTAATAATTCTAATATACTCAATTATATCACCCTCTCCGAAACGCACAATTAATTTTTGTGCAGTTTTCGCAACCTTTTATATTGCAATGTCTGTTTGTTTTTGAAATGCCCATAACTGCTGTAACAGATTTTGATGGTGCTAACAATAAACTATCTGTCAATGTCAAACCAATTTTTCTGGAGCAATCCAACAGTGCAATAAAATCCTTTTGATGTTTTAAGTTAAAATCACCATAACCAGGACTAAAACGTGGACGTAAAAAAAGATTTTGTTTTTCTAATTCTTGTTCAATTTGTTTTTGGCATTGGTCGCAATATTCTTCTATAACTGCTGCTGCTGCTGCCTGCATTACAACTGCCTTACTCATATCTAAGCGACTATATTTTTTAATCAATACATCAGCTTGTACTCCTAAGGTAGCAGCAAAAAGGATAACTTGTTTGCACTCTGCTATATTTTTGGAAAGATTTTTGCTTTTTATTACAATTCTATTGTCAATGACAATTTTTTCTTGCTCTACTTCACAGTCAAATGTTTTATAAATATGATTCATAGAACATTTTTGTACGAGTTCCGTAATGCAGTCCATAGCCATTTTTTGTACTGTTTCATCTGGTATATTGTTATGATAACCTAAATAACGAAACACTTCTTTTTGAGAAATATATTTTAAATCC
>CAMXTM010000016.1 GCA_947246775.1 uncultured Clostridium sp.
TAGAAGATGGTAGCGACTTTGATGAATTTTTGCAAAATCCCAATAGAGAATGGGACTATATTGAAGATGAGCTAGTGGAGCAAGAAAAGCAACAAGCAACAGGCATTACTTTTTTTGTAAGAGATAATGTCTATGGTAGAGAACAGCTTTTGGACATCAAAAGTGCCTTGCTTTCTTTAAAAGAGAATGAAAAGGAATTTGACTTGGGGACATTAGAAGTGACTGCAAAAAATATCAAAGAGGAAGATTGGGCAAATAACTGGAAAAAATATTTTAAACCTTTTGCCATTGGGGATAAAATCATCATTAAACCCTCATGGGAAGAATTAAAAGAACCAACGGATAAAATTGTATTAAAAATAGACCCAGCTCATATCTTTGGCACAGGAACGCATGAAACAACACAGTTATGTATTGAGTTCATAGAGGAATTTGTAAAAAAAGAGGATATTGTGTTTGATATTGGTTGCGGAAGTGGTATTCTTTCGATTGCGTCCTTACTTTTAGGTGCAAAAAGTGCAGATGCTATTGATATTGATGCAAATGCGGTTGATGTTGCCTATGAAAATGCAGAAAGAAATGATATTGATAAAAGTAGATATGATGTGGTAGCAGGGAATATATTAAATGATGAAGCATTGCATCAAAAATATAGCGGCAAAAAGTATGATGTAGTGGAAGCAAATATTGTCGCTGATGTGATTATTGCGTTGTCTGAGCAAGTACCAGAGTATATCAAAAACAAGGGCATTTTTATTACAAGTGGTATTATTAAAGAAAGAGAACAAGATGTCAAAGAAGCATTGCAAAAAAATCATTTTACTGTATTAGATACAAAATATAAAAAAGATTGGGTTGCGATTGTGTCCCGTTATGAGGGGGAACAAAATGCCTAAATTTTTTGTAACAAAGGAACAAATTGATAAACAAATAGTGATAACAGGAGAAGATGCAAAACATATCAAAACTGTTTTGAGAAAAAAAGTAGGAGAACAAGTGACTATTTGTGATGGCGAGGGAATGGACTATCTTTGCAAAATAGAGCGTTTTGAAGAAAATGGAATTTATTTTGACATTTTAGAAAAGCAAACCTGTGATGCAGAGCCACCAGTGAAAGTAACATTGTATCAGGCATTACCCAAGTCAGATAAAATGGAGCTGATTATACAAAAATGTGTAGAATTGGGTATTGATAACATTGTGCCTGTAGCAACAGAATATTGTGTCGTCAAATTGGGTCAAAAAGAGCATAAAAAAATAGAACGCTGGCAAAAAATTGCGGAAGCAGCGGCAAAACAGTGCGGACGAGCAAAAATTCCTACTGTAAGTGGTGTACTGTCTTTTCCAGAAGCGTTAAAACAGTGCCAAACTTTAGATAGTGCCATTATTGCCTATGAAAAGGAACAAAAACGAACATTAAAAGAGTTCGTCAAGCAGTTTCATGGAAAAAGTATTGGTATTTTTGTAGGAGCAGAGGGTGGCTTTTCAGAGCAAGAAATTGCACAGGCAATCGAACAGAATGTATTGCCGATTACATTAGGTAAAAGAATTTTAAGAACAGAAACAGCAGGCATGATAGTGACAGCAATATTAGTTTATGAAATGGAACAAGGTGATAAGATATGATATATTTTGATAATGCAGCAACAACAAGAGCCTCAGAGCAAGTAGCAGAAAAAATGACAGAAATGCTATGCCATAATTTTGGCAATCCAGCATCAGTGAATAAATTGGGCTTAGCCGTAGAAAAAGAAATTAGACATACAAGCCAAATATTGAGCAAGGGGATTCACTGTAAAGAAAGTGAGATATTTTATACTTCTGGTGGAACAGAGGGCGATAACTGGGCAATTTTTGGCACAGCAGAGGGCTATCAAAGACAGGGAAAGCATTTGATTACTACAAAAATAGAACACCCTGCTGTCAAAAAAGCTATGGAAGCACTAGAGCAAAAAGGCTATGAAGTAACATGGCTAGATGTTGATAGTTATGGTAAAATTAATATAGAACAATTAAAAAATGCAATTAGACAAGAAACTATATTAGTCAGTATCATATTGATTAACAATGAAACAGGTGTGATACAAGATATAGAAGAAATTGGAAAAATCATCAAGCAAAAAAATGAAAACACAGTCTTTCATGTAGACGCCGTACAGGCTTTTGGAAAATATCCTATCAATGTGCAAAAAATGAAAATTGACTTACTGACAATGAGCGCCCATAAAATCAATGGTCCAAAAGGTGTTGGTATGCTCTATAAAAGAGAGGGCTTAAAAGTAAAGCCTTATATATTGGGGGGTGGACAACAACAAGGACAACGTTCTGGTACAGAAAATGGTGCTGGAGTAGCAGGGCTTGGCGTTGCAGTGGAGATTTGTTTTCAAAATATGCAAAAAAATGAAAAAAATATTTTTGAAATCAAAAAGACATTGGCAGAAGGCATATTAAAAGAAATTCCTAATACAAAAATCAATGGGGATAGTTTAGAAAAAAGTAGTCCTTATGTACTAAATGTGACATTTAAAGAGGTAAGAAGTGAGACATTGTTGCACGCATTGGAAAGCAAAGATATTTTTGTTTCAGCAGGCTCAGCTTGTAACAGTAAAAAAAACACAAATAGCCCTGTGTTGACCGCAATGGGCTTGTCACCTGAGGAAATAGAGGGGGCAATACGGTTTAGCTTTTGTCAATACAACACAGTGGAAGAAGCAGAAGAATGTCTAAAAGAGTTAAAGGAAATTGTGCCAATTTTGAGAAAATATAACCGTTAAAAAGCAAAAACGAAAGGAAAAATAAATGGAAGAAAAAGTATTGATAGTAAAATTTGGCGAGATTGCCATGAGGGGAAATAACCGCCCTATTTTTATATCACAATTAGTCAAGACCATGCGCAACAATTTAGATAAAATAGGAAATTACTATGTTGTAAAAGAACAAGGTAGACTGATTGTAGAAGATAGAGATGGGGAACTAGATTATGATAGTGTGATTTCTGAAATTATGCCCATCTTTGGATTAGTAGGAGTTTGTCCTGGCATAAAGACCACAGACCAGTCTATGGAAAATTTAAGAGAAGTTGCATTAAAACATATGCAAACTTTTTTTGGAGACGAACAAACGACATTTAAAGTAGATGTCAAAAGAGCGAATAAAAAGTTTCCAATGACATCAAGAGAAGTTGCAGCAGATATTGGCGGGTATATTTTGGAGAGAATGGAAAATTTGACAGTAGATGTACACAAGCCAAAAGTAGTACTGTGGGTAGAGCTTAGAAATGATGCTTATATTTTTTCAAAAGTCATTAAAACATTTGGTGGATTACCTGTTGGTTCTTCAGGAAAAGGAGTTGCACTGATGTCTGGAGGGATTGATAGTCCTGTAGCAGCATGGCTTATGGCAAAAAGGGGCATTGCAGTAGAGTGTGTTTATTTTCATAGCCCACCTTATACCAGTGAGTGGGCAAAACAAAAAGTAGAAGACTTGGCAGAAAGAATTGCACGGTTTACAGGAGAAATTAAACTTCATGTTATCCCTTTTACAGAAGTACAGTTGTATTTGCTGGAACATGTACCACAAGATAAGTTGACAATATTTTTAAAAAGAGCAATGATGAAAGCAGCAGAAAAAATTGCTTGTCAAAGTAATGCACTTGCCCTTATTACAGGAGATAGTGTAGGACAGGTAGCGAGCCAAACCTTGCAGGGAATCCATGCTATCAATGCAGCTTGTACTTTGCCTGTGCTGCGCCCTTTGGCGGGTATGGATAAACAAGAGATAGTTGATTTGGCAAAAAAAATCGGAACTTTTGAGATTTCCATTCGCCCTTATGAAGATTGTTGTACGATATTTGTGGCAAAACACCCAGAAACCAGACCAAAAACAAGTGTGATTGAGGGAATTGAAAAAAAATTAAATGATTTAGATAGTTTAATACAAAAAGCGGTAGAGACAGAAGAAATAATTGTAAAATAAGAAATGGTAAGCCTTTTTACAAATTTTGTAAAGGGGCTTTTCTATTAACAAAAAGGGAGAAAAAATATGAGAATAGATAGATTGTTTCAAATAGTATATATTCTTTTGGGAAAAAAGAGTGTAACTGCAAAAATGCTTTCGGAAAGGTTTGAGGTATCACAAAGAACAATTTATAGAGATATTGATATATTAAGCCAGTGCGGTGTGCCATTGTATACGACAAAGGGAAGAGGGGGAGGGATTGCACTTTTAGAAAATTTTGTATTAGATAAATCTACTATGACAGAGCAAGAACAAAATCAAATTTTAGTTGCCTTGCAAAGTTTGCCAAAAGGTGGAAAAGAAAATGTAAAACACACATTAGAAAAATATAGTAGCTTTTTTCAAAAGTCGTATGAAAATTGGATACAAGTTGATTTTTCGCAGTGGGGAAAAGAAAGAGAAGCAATTTTTGAAATATTAAAGAAAGCAATTATAGAGAAAAAAGTTATATCATTTATATATTATAATAGTAATGGAGAAAAGACAAAAAGAAAAGTAGAACCTTATCAACTGTGGTTTAAGAGTAGAAATTGGTATGTAAAGGCATATTGTAGAGAAAAAAAGGATTTGAGAGTATTTAAAGTTAGCCGTATAAGGGAGTTGGAGGTAACAGAAGAATATTTTGATATAGAATGGCAGTGTAAAGAAAAAAATGTAAATTGTGAAATGCCAAAAACGATAACGATTTTGTTAGAAATAGATAATAGGGTTGCTTATAGAGTATATGATGAATTTGCTATAGAACAAATACATAAAAATGAAAAAGGTAATTTTGATGTAGAATGGAGTTGTATTGAAAATGATTGGGTATATGACTATATTCTTTCTTGGGGAGAGTATGCAGTGGTAAAAGAGCCTTTGTTTGTAAAAGAAAAGGTACAATATAAAATAAAAAATATGATAAAAAAATATAATATATGACAAATAGATGTCTTATTTATTGTATTATACTCTTTTTATCAATAGATAAAAGGAGGAAATCAGTATGGAATATGAAGTAGTAAGATTAGAGGAAAAAAGGGTAGTCGGGTTTTGTGCAAGAACAGGGAATGATAAAGAAGAGGTAGGTAATGTCATTGGTGGATTGTGGCAAAAATTAGATAAAGTAGCATCAATACAAGGAAGAAAAAATGAAAAATATATTGGATTGTATACAGACTATGTAGGAATGGAATATAATACTACAGTAGGGTGCGAAATAGAAAAAGATGCTGTAATACCAAAAGATATGATAGAAAAAATCATACCAGCGGGGAAATATGCAAAATTTGTACTGCATGGAGATGTTGTCAAAACAGTACAAAAAGCATGGCAAGAAATATGGGAAATGAATTTAGAGAGAACATTCATAGCAGACTTTGAGGAATATCAGCAAGGCAATGATATGGATAATATGGAGATTCATGTTTATGTAGCAATTAAATAAAGTATTATGATATTAGGGTATTTTTGTATTATAAAAGTATCCTAATTTTATGTTATACGATTTCTCTATAGCAATTTGAAAAAAAAATGTAATATAAAAAGGCTACTATTCTGTTGTTTTATATGGTAAACTGTTGCTAGAACTTAACATTTGAAAAAGGCAAAAGATACAAAAGGAGGAGCATAATAATGAAAAGGAAAACAGCAGTTTTGTTAGTAGCTTGTATGTTATCTGCAAATTTTCCTGTGATGAGCTATGGAGCAAATTTTTCTGACATTAACAATGTGCCATGGGACGGCGCTGTAACATATATCAATACAGTATCTGATTTGGGGTTGATGGTAGGAGATATTGATGCCAAAACAGGAAAAAGTATGTTTCGAGCAAAAGACCATGTAACATATTGTGAAACGACACAGCTTGCGTATATGCTGTTAAAGAAGACAGGAAAATTAAAACAAACGAGTTCTGAAACAGTGACTAGATGGACACAAGTAATGCAGGGATATAATATACCAGCATGGGCATATGAATGTGTGTCTTATGCGTTGGAGAACAATATTATTTCATTGACAGATGCTTCCAGATTTGTGACTAAAAAAAGTGGTGTTGTAACAAATAATTATGCAAGTAGAGAAAGTGTTGCGGTTATATTTGGGAAATTTTTAAGTCATTTGTATACATTAGATAGTAATGCAGTGTTGACCTTTCATGATAAAGCAAGCATTGCAGCAACATCAGTGCCATATGTAGATTTGCTGGCAAAATTAAAAATTATGGTAGGGGATACAGATTCCAATTTTACACCAAAAGCAGCAATCAATCGGGCAGAAATGGCAGTATTGGTTTCAAAGACGTATGATGTATTAAATAGTAATACTACTTTAAATAATGGTAGTACAAGCACTGTGATTTCTGGTACAGTAACCTCTTTAGAACAAAATGGAAGTAATAAGTTGATTGCTATTTTGACAGAAAAAGGAGATAAACAAGGATATATTGTAGATAGTACAACAAATGTATATCAAGGAGACACTACAAAAACAATTAACATTACAACAATAGAAATTGGAGATGGTGTATCCATTGAATATGAAGGACCAAAAGCAAAAGTTGTGCGCTTGACAAATGACGTTGTACCTTCCACATCAGAAGTAAAAGGAACGATTGATGATGTCACATCAACTAGATTGACCTTAGTAAAAAGCGATAAAAGCACAGAAGACTATAGTTTTGCGGCAGATTTTGACATAAAAATGAATAATAAAACCATATCACAAAAAGAATTGCTAGAGGACTTTGATGAATACATTTTAGAAGCGACATTGACTTTAGATAGTAGTAAAAAAATCACAGCAATGACTGTTACAAGAGGACAAGAAACAGGAAGTACAGGTATTTTGGTAAGTATTTCAGAAGATGAGCTAAGTGTAAAGAGTAGCAAAAATAGTAAAACACAAGATTTTGAATGGGTAAGTAATCCAGAAATCTATTTAGAGGGCAAAGAAAGCACTGTAAGTAGAGTACGTAGAAGAATAGAAGATGAAACATATTATGTAAAATACTATTTAGACAGCAAAGATAGAGTCAAAAAAGTTATGGTGTCTGAAGATGAATTTGGAGAGGGAGATAGCCAGTCAACCATTACAGGAACGATTTCATCTATAGATAGTGACGATGTTACCATTCGTAAAAAGAGTGATAACAAAAGAGAAACCTATGATTTTTCATCAAAAGTAAAATATTATTTAGATGGAGAAAGCTGTAATTTTAGAGATATAGAGAGAGCATTTAATAAAGAAGATGCCAAAGATAATCCAAATGACTTTTATATTAGGATATATTTAGATGATGATGGAGATGTCAAAGAACTGTATGCTTCTTTAAATAGTAAAAATTTAGAGGGGAAAGAGAATTACGACACAGTAGATGGAAAAGTGCTACGTATTGATGAAGATGAAATTAGAGTAGAAGAAAATAAGAAAGACCCTAAAACATATGATATTGGTAGAAAAATCGAATATTATATCGAAAATAGTAAGGGAGAATTTGAAAGTGCTACCTATAGTAAAATGAAAAAGGCTTATGAGGAAGCACTTGATGATGATGATGATTTCTTTGTAACACTCTATTTAGATGATGATGATGAAGTAGTTAAAATTGAGGCTTCCCCTGATAGAGATTCTTATGGTAGAGAAGTGATAGGAACGATTACAAAATTAAGCGAAAGCTCTATTACTTTAAAGGATAAAGACAAATATGATATAGATAAAGTCGATGACATAAAATTATACCTCAATGACAGTAGAGAAAAGAAATTCAGTAGATTGGAAGATATTGTGTCAGATAGAGATATTACATTAAAAGCGGTGTTGACTATTCAAAGTGGAAAAGTAACACAAATTGAAGCATATTACTATGAAGTAAAAGGTGAGTTACTTTCTGTTGATGGCAAAGTGATGAAAATAGAAACGAGAGACGAAACGATTATTGATGATATTGAAGTATTAAGAAGTTCTATTGATGTCACAGGAGATTATACTTCTTTTAGAGATATGAGTACCTCATTAAAAATGGAAGACATTACAGTTACCTTAGAGTGTAGTGAAGAAAAAGATGACAGAGGAAAAGTCATTAAAATTACAGCAAAAAATAACTAAAAATAACCAAAAATAACCAAAATAGCATAAATGAAATCAAAAAGCCACAGTTTTTTGTGGCTTTTTGTATCGAAATGATTCAAATTTGTATTGATAAAATAGTAGGAATAAAGGTATAATAGAACAATCGGAAAATTAAAGAAAGGATTGAAATAATATGAGATATGAAGGAACAGTATACCGCCCACCAAGTGAGGCAAGCAGTTTGATTATACAATTGACCATTGGTTGTGCTAGAAATACTTGCACATTTTGTGCGATGTATAAAGATAAAACATTTCGTGTAAGAGATTTGCAGGAAGTAGTAGAAGATTTAGAAATGGCAAGGAAATACTATCAAAGAATTAAAGTGAGAAGAATCTTTTTAGCTGATGGAGATGCATTGATTGTAAAAACAGCAGATTTGCTTTATATATTGGCAAAATGTAAAGAATATTTCCCAGAAGTAGAAAGAATTTCTGTTTATGGTGCGCCAAAAGATATTATTCATAAAACACCAGAAGAATTAAAACAACTTAAGCAAGCAGGTTTGGATATGGTGTATATGGGTTTGGAGTCTGGCGATGATGAAGTATTAAAAGAAGTCAAAAAAGGCGTTACTTCCGCAGAGATGATTGAAGCAGGACAAAAAGTACGTGCTGCTGGTATGGTACTTTCTATGACCATTATATCAGGCTTAGGTGGTAGAAAATTGATGAAAGAGCATGCACTCAATAGTGCAAGAGTGATTAGTGCAATCAAGCCAGAATATGTTGGATTTTTGACATTATTACTAGAACCAGGTACTCCAATGTATGAACAGTATAGAGCTGGAGAATTGGATTTATTGAGTCCAGAAGAAGTGCTTGACGAAACAGAATTATTTATTGAAAATGTAGATACAGAGGGTACAGTATTCCGAGCAAACCATGCGTCAAACTATATTCCTTTGGCTGGCACATTAAATGCAGAAAAACAAAAAATATTGGAGCAAATAAAACGTTCTAAAGAACAGAGCAGTTACAGACCAGAAACATTTCGAGCGTTATAATAAAAAAGTGTGGGGTGATATGCTCCACACTTCAAACTATTATAAATAAAAATAAAATATACTTAACATAATGTGTATAGAAATAAAAAATGGTAACATTTTTGAACATATGAAGCTCCTAGTAGAATAGAAAAAGGAGTTGGTAACATGGCATGGCTGGGGCTATTTGCCCTTGTGGTTTTTTATTGGTGTTTTTTTACAGCCGTTGTAACAGGCAGAAGAAGCTGGATATGGTTAAGTGTGCTTTGTGTTCCTGTGTTGGTAATGGCTGTACGCTATCAGACAGGAATGGATATTAACGGATTGATAATAATGCTATGTGTATTTATGTTTTTTGTTTGTAGAAATAGTTTAACAGACATTTTATTGTGGAATCAGAGAAAAAGAAAATATCATTGGGTACTGCTGAGTTTATTGTGGCTGATGTGCTTTTTATTTTTGTTTTACTCTATAGTAGAGCTGCAAATGTCTGGTTATTTGTATGATTTTCAAGGGTGGAATATGGAAAAGAGAAATTCTTTTCGTATTACTGTCACAACACTGCCTATTGTGTGGATTTCCTATTATTATGGTGAAATGTTTTATAATAGTATTGATAGGCTGTGGAAAAGGAAAAGTGAATTGATATTGATTGCCTGTCAATTTTTTGTAGCAAATAGCAGAGGGGGAGACAGAGGTCCAGATAAAGGTTATTTTTTAGATGGTGTCAATAATGGGGTTAATTATCATTTTAGAATGACAAAAGGTACTTATGTTATGCTGCAAAAAGAAAGAGCCTTGCGGTTGCAAGTGCAAAAAGGCTTACTAGGAGGATTGTATGTCTTAAAAAATCCCTGCCCTGATAATAGTAGAAAGACCTTGAGACGAGATAGAAAAAATGCAAAAATTGGCATTGTAATATTTGTGCTTGTAATGATATTAGGAGTATTGTTATTGTTTTTTCCGCAAGTGTTGCAGCCACTGTATTTTTGGAATTGGAAATAAAAATATAGTATGGAATAAATAAAAAAGCCAATGCTATATTTGAGGTGATACTATGTTAAAATGTTTAAAAAACTTTGACACATTGCCTGCACAAATGAAAAAACAGATAATAGATAATAGTAATGATATGAATTTGTTTTATACTTTGCCACTAGAACAAAGACAGCAAGTGCTAGACCGCATAGCGAGTTTAAATACAGAGGCAGAGATAAGAGCTTATTTGAAAATACGATAAAAAGGTGTGTTCTAAACAGCATACCAAGGATGAAACAGTCATAAAAATGAAGTAACTTTTAAGGATTGATTTCTGTAATACACAGGATTCAATCCTTTTCATTTTGCTTTTATTCTATTTTATCATTTACAATTTTATTTTTTATGGTATAATAAAAATAAGTAGGAAACCGCCGCCCTCTGCAAAGGGCAGATGAGCGGTTTACCTCCTTTGATTTGATATGAGAAAAGCCACCTCAAATCTTCGGGAAGATTATTGTGAGGGTGGCTTTTTTATTTATACTTTTATTTTCGCTTATTTATCATGTAAACGAAAGTAAGTAATGCTAGTAGAAAGTTACCAGCTAAAAACAAAAGAGTCAATACCTGATATGTATCCATAGCATCACCTCCTTTTTTACCAAAGGAGGCTTGCACGCCCATCACGATTCCTACAAAAGCTATCATATCACATTTTTTTCCACATTTCAACAAACAAACTTACAATTCACAAAAAGCGCTTATTTATCAAAATCAAAATAAAAAATGCTTTTTCCTCTTTTTATATTGTTATTGCATAGATATTTTCTTTGAGATATAATAACGATAATGTACAACAAAAATGACGAAACAATAAGAAAGGAAGAAAAAGAATATGAAATTAGGCATTGTAGGGCTTCCAAATGTTGGAAAGAGTACCCTTTTTAATTCTATGACAGTGGGAAAAGCAGAGGCAGCAAACTATCCTTTTTGTACCATAGACCCTAATGTGGGCATTGTAGCTGTACCAGATGAAAGGTTGACAAAATTAACAGAAATGTATCATTCAGAAAAGACCACACCAGCAGTAATTGAATTTGTAGACATAGCAGGGCTTGTTAAGGGAGCGAGCAAAGGCGAGGGATTAGGAAATAAATTTTTGTCTCTTATTAGAGAAGTAGATGCGATTGTTCACGTTGTAAGATGTTTTGAGGATAGTAATGTAGTACACGTAGATGGTAGTGTAGACCCTATCAGAGACATTGAAACCATCAATTTAGAATTGATTTTTTCAGACTTGGAGATATTAGAAAGAAGAATTTCAAAAACGGTAAAAGCAGCGAAAGCGGACAAGTCATTGCAAAAGGAATTAGAAATATTACAAAAATTAAAAACAGCACTAGAGGAAGGACAAAGCGCTAGAGCAGTAGAATTTGAGTCACCAGAAGACATTGCTTTTGTAGAGAGCTTGACCCTTTTGACACAAAAACCAGTGTTATATGCAGCAAATGTAGCAGAAGAAGATTTAGCGGATAGTGGTGCAGGCAATCAATATGTCAATCGAGTAAGAATTTTTGCAGATAGCGAAGGTTCTGAGGTGTTTGTGCTTTGTGCAAAAATTGAAGAAGAAATTGCTGATTTAGATGAAGCAGATAAAAAAGAATTTTTAGCAGATATGGGAGTAGAAACGAGCGGATTGGATAGATTGATTTCTGCTAGTTATAAATTGTTAGGACTGATAAGTTATTTGACAGCCGGCCCTACAGAAAGCCGAGCATGGACCATTAAAAAAGGTACAAAAGCACCAGCAGCAGCAGGGAAAATACACAGTGATTTTGAAAGAGGATTTATCAGAGCAGAAGTAGTCAGCTATGATGATTTGATGAATATTGGTTCTTATAATGGCGCAAAGGAACAAGGACTGGTGCGTTCAGAGGGCAAAGAATATGTTGTAAAAGATGGAGATGTGGTATTATTCCGTTTTAATGTATAAGGAGAGAGTAAAAAATGGTGTATTTTACATCAGACTTGCATTTTTACCATGAAAATATTATCAGACGCATTAATAGACCTTATCAAAATGTAGAAAAAATGAATCAAGACCTGATTAAAAAGTGGAATGAAAAAATAAGCCCAAGTGATGAAGTGTATATATTAGGTGATTTTACGATGAAAGGTTCTCAGCTTGCCACAGAGATATTGTACCAGCTAAAGGGTAAAAAGCACTTAATAAGAGGAAATCATGATGGCTTTGTAGATAGTCAAAAATTTGATAAGACATTGTTTTGTTCAATACAAGATTATGCAGAAATTGTTTGTAATAATGTGCAGTTTGTGTTGTTTCACTATCCCTTATTAGATTGGAATGGTATGTTTCGGGGTAGTATTGCATTGCATGGACATCAGCACAACCATGAGGATTACAACTATAATAATTTGCAAAATAAAATTCGTAGGTATGATGTTGGTGTTGACGCAAACCATATGACACCTGTCAGCGCAGAGCAAATTATTTCTTTTTTCAGTGATATTTGATGAAACAGCAAAAAAGAAATAAAAAAAAGAAAGGTTTTTGATTTTTGTATAGAATATATAATATCAAAGGAAGAAATGACCGATATTTCGGGTGACATAGTAAAGGAGTGTTTCGTTATGCGTTATAATTTTATAGGCAAAAATATCGAAGTTGGAGAAAAAACAAAAGAAAAAATAGAAGCAAAATTAGCAAGAGTGCAAAAATTTTTCCCAGAAGAAACAGTAGCAACAGTAACATTAAGTAGTGAAAAATTGGGTACAAATATTGAAGTAACCATACCATATCATAAAAGAATGATAAGAGCAGAAGTCAGTGATGCAGATATGATGGCAGCAGTTGATGGAGCAGTTGACATTTTGGAAAACCAAGTAGTACGTTATAAAAAACGTTTGAGAACAAAAGTACGTCAAAGTGCAGAAGCATATCGTGCAGAGTATGAGTCATTGCATATTGCAGAAGAGGATTTAGACGAAGAACCATTATATAAAATTGAAAGAATTAAGCATTTTGAAGTAAAACCAATGGACGCAGAAGAAGCGGTTATGGAAATGGAATTGATTGGACATAGTTTCTTTGTATTTCGAGATGCAGAAACAGAAAATATCAATGTAGTATATAAGAGAAAAAATGGCTCTTATGGCTTAATTGACCCAGAATAAAGAGAGAAAAATAAAGTAGGCGGAATGTTCCGCCTATTTTTTTGTGTATTTTTAGATTAAAGACTTTTTCGATATTGTAGTGGTGTGATGTCCATAAATTCCCGAAATACTTTACTAAAATAACTAGAACTGTTAAAGCCAACGGAAAGAGCAATTTCTGTAATCGAAAGAGCTGTATTTTGTAAAAGAGATATTGCAGTTGAAATACGATATTTTGTAATATAAGCTATTGGTGTTGTGTGTAGTATTTTTTCAAAACAGCGAAAACATTCTCTTTGGCTGATGTTTGCAACAGAAGAAAGTGTTTCAAGTGAGATAGACTCATTGTAGTGTTTATGAATATATTCTAGTAGTTGTTTTATGCGCTGGTACTCTATGGTGTTGTATGTAGTAGGAGTAGTGAGTGCCTGCTGGCAGTTTTCTGTAATAAGATAAAAAATAGAAGAAAGATGTTCTCTTATACGAAACAAAAAAGCAGGTGGTTCTTCAACAAAAAGCGAACAAGCCTTTTGAAAATGTTCAATGCAATTTTTTTGCCAATCTACTTCAGGAGAAAAAATAATATAGCTGAGATTTTGACAGTGTAGTAATGGTGTGATGTATTGTTTCATATAAATACTTTCATCATAGCCACCTACTAATTTGTAATCAAAAACAGCAGTCACAAGAGAACAATTTTGTTGAGAAGATTTTTTCATAAAATGAAGTATATTTGTGTTAAGAAAAAGACACTGACCACATTGTAAAGTAAAAGAAGTTTCGCCTAAATCCACAAAAAGACTTCCCTCTGTTACGATAACCATTTCGATGTCTTCATGCCAGTGCCAAGGGACTTCTGGACGGATATAATCAGCAAAATTGGTAGTGTAAATAGTGCAAGGGAAAAGTGGATTAACATGAGAATAAAGCTGTTTTTGGTTTTTGTCTGTAATCACTTTACAATGGTCTATTGCTTTCATAAAAAACTCCTTTGGCAGTATTTTATTATTTTTTGACAGTATGATAAAAGAATTACATTTTTTTTGGCAGTATAATGATAACAGAAAAAGAGAAAAAACACAATGATATAATAAAGGGGAGAAAGATATGGTAACAGTATATAACGTTGAAAATTTAGAGGTGTTTTTTGATACTATCAATCAGTTTCAAAATCCAGTCACAATACAGACAAAAAAGGGAGAATATAGTGAAGATTTAAGAAATAATGCGATGCTACAAGAAGTGCTGTTGTCTGTTGCAGGTGAAAAAGGACTAGAGCAAATTTGTTTAGATATAGAGGGAAAAGAAGATATTGATAAAATTGTAATGGAAAATCCCGGATATATCCGTACGGGAAAAAATCAGATGCTGAAGGGAGGCATCTCCGACCCAAGGAATAAGGCATTGATGAAAATGTTTAATATGATCGGTATTGGAGAGCGTGCAGGGAGCGATTATTGCTTTCCTTTCCGAGGAAGAATACAGCAAGTCAGCAGATATCGCACGGCACATTGGTCTTAGTGCGGCGCGGA
>CAMXTM010000017.1 GCA_947246775.1 uncultured Clostridium sp.
AACAAAACTATTTTTTAGAACTTCATGTCTGCTGAACCAACGGGTACAATGTGTCCGCATTTCTGGCAAACAAGTTCCTCTTCATTTTCCATTGTCTCATCATCTACTTGTATTTCTTCACCACATTTTGGACAGATAAAGGAATACAAATAGTCTGCTTGGTCATCTTCATCATACATCATTTCATCAAAATCTTCGTCATCTTCCATGTAGCTTTCCAGCATAAATGCCATATCATCTAATAAATCTAACATACCATGAAAAATTTTACCTTCTTTGCTGTCAGAGGGATAGCCGCTGCCGTCACAAAGTCCTCGCAAATAAGTAATTTTCTTTTCAAAATACTCCATATTACAGCCTCCCTTTCTTGTTTAAAATATCATTCTTTTGCTCTACCTAAATATTCTCCTGTACGTGTATCAATTTTAATAACTTCATTTTGATTGATAAACAAAGGAACTTGTACCGTTGCACCTGTTTCTACTACTGCTGGTTTTGTTGCACCTTGTGCAGTATTGCCCGCAAATCCTGGCTCTGTATCTGTAATTTCCAATTCTACAAACAGTGGTGGCTCAATACCAAATACTTGTCCCTCATAAGAAAGTATTTTTACCATTTCATTTTCTTTTACAAATTTTAAGGTATCGCCTACGTCTTGTGCATTGATAGCAATTTGCTCAAAGTTTTCTACGTTCATAAAATGGAATAAATCCCCATCAGTATAGAGATATTGCATATCTTGTCTATCAATGTGCGCTCTAGGCATTTTTTCTGTTGGGCGGAATGTTTTTTCTACCACGCTGCCTGTTTTTAAATTTTTAATTTTTGTACGAACAAATGCAGCACCTTTTCCTGGTTTTACGTGTTGGAACTCCAATATAATAAATATATCGCCCTCATACTCTATTGTTACACCATTTCTAAATTCACCTGCTGAAATCATCTATTATCCTCCTCATATTATAAAAAAAACAAGTTAGTTACTATTTTACTGTAAAATGTCAATTATTTCAACTAAAATTATTTTTGTTTTTTTAGCTGTTTAAAATAAATTTTCATTACTTGTTTTTCCAATCCTCTTTTTATTTTTGTGACAAACTGGTCACGGTTACAGATTGGCGCTGTCATAATACAATACAGCCCTGCATTATGTCCACACCACATATCGGTAAATACTTGGTCGCCTACCATCGCCGTCTCAATTTCTGTTAGTTTCATAGCAGAAATTGCTTTTCTTAATTTTTTAATGCCTGGCTTTCCTGCTTTATGCACAGCTAATACCCTTAGCTTTTGATTAAATTTTTGTACTCTTTGTTTATTATTATTCGACAAGATACAAATACGAAAGCCCTGTTTTTTTAACATAGCAAACAGTTCTACTATCTCGTCATCTGGCTCTACAACATCGTAGGGAGCAATGGTATTATCAATATCAAATACTAAGCCTCTAATTCCTCTTTTTTTCAACTCTTGCAAAGGCAATTCATATACCGATTTAATATATAAATCTGGAAAAATACAACTTAAAATATGCCTCATGTTTTTCCTCTATTCTTATTTATTCGTGATGGTGTCCGCATTGATGGTCTCCACTACCACATTCATGACCATCTTCATGATGATGGGTACATTCTGTATCAGGATTTCCCATCTTTTCACCACTCAAATATTTTACAATCATATCATCTGCTGAGCCAACAACACCAGGTATCAACTCTATTCTTTTTTCACGAAGTGCATTTTTTGCACCACTACCAATATTACCAGAAATTACAACATTTACAGAATGTACTGTCAAAAAATCAGCAAGTGCTTCATGTCCTGAACCTTCTGTAGAAACAAATTCTTTATTTTTGATTAACTCTGATTCCACTTCATAAATAGTAAATTCTGGTGTTTTGCCAAAGTGTTGATAAACCATACCGTTTTCTGTTGGTATTGCAATTCTCATTTTTTATTCCTCCTCATATTCATATCACATTGCTACACTATTATACACGGTATTTATTGTAAATCAACTACAATACCTTTGTCAAGCTAGAAACCGCAAGGAACAATGTGCAACGATGCATTTTATCACATAACTATTATTCCTGATAAATGTATAAAGACTTTACAAATTATTTTAAAATTCCCTTAACTGAAACCCCTTTTGATGCAAAAAAGGCTCATTTTTGCGCAAAACGAATGAATTTACGTCAAAAACAAGCCAATTTTATCTAAAATGAACGAAATTTTTATCAGCCTTTATAGAAGTTAATCAAACAGCCAGAGAGAATAATTTTTCTTTCATCATCGGTCAAATCTCCGAGCTTCAATGTAAATGGTTTCATATCCTTTGTCACAACATACGCTGTCAATTCAGACTGTTTTTGTTCTACAGCCTTTTTCACATCAGGCACAAAAACATAATCTCCATTTTCAAAAGGCAAGTCTTTTTCCTCTAGCAAAAATGGCAGCATACCCCAGTTAATCAAATTGGAGCGATAGCGTTTAGTTGCGTACTCTTGTGCAATATTTGCCCAACCGCCCAAAACTTTTTGGCAGCTTGCCGCCTGTTCCCTTGCAGAGCCATCTCCTGGTTTTACTGCATAGATGGTTGAGCCGATACCTGTTTCTTTTTCACTGATTCCAAACTGTTTTTGTATGGTTTCAAACACAGGTTTTAATTCGGCATAGGTTTCTGTAGGTGCATTGCCTGCAAGACGTGCCTTTTCTGCCGCTTGTACCTCTTTTGCTCGTCCAACGTAAGCAGGGTCTTTTCTGGAAAGCGTAAACTCTGCCAAGCCCAAAGGATTGGAGCGATAAGAAGAAGTTTCTCCTGATGGTATCAATTCATCTGTTGTTGTTACAGGGTCTGTAATCACAGAAACTACTTTTAATACAATATCATTTGTCAAATTACTCATTTCAGGCCAATCAGTGATATTAGGGCCAAATTTTAATTCTGTAGCGCTATCTGGTGCATTAAAGCCAAAATAGCAGCGGTTTTTGTAGATTTCATCATTAAAATGATATTTTGGTCGAGTATATTCTACCGCTAAATCTGTTGCAGGAGTCAATTTACCCTTATTGACTGCGGTAGCTGCAATCGAACGTGCGTCCATCAGCGCAACAGAGGCAATTTGTCCATTTGTAATCTTAGAGCCCTCACGATTAGGGAAATTCCTTGTAGAGTGGCGAATACTCAAGCAATTATTTGCTGGCACATCTCCTGCACCAAAGCATGGCCCACAAAAAGCAGAACGTACTGTTGCTCCAGCAATCATGACATCTGCAATCGCACCATTTTCTGTCAAGCTAACAAACACAGGCTGGCTTGATGGATAAATGCTCAGGGCAAACTCATCTGTACCGATAGAATGTCCCTTTAAAATATCCCTTGCATCGCAAATATTTTCATAAGTACCACCTGCACAACCTGCAATCACACCTTGTTCTACATACAGTGCGCCATTTTTTACTTTATCTTTTAAGGTAAAGCTGATTTTGTCGCTGTCAAGCTGTTTTGCGCCTGTTTTTTCTACTTCGTCTAGTATATCCATCAAATTGGCGTTTAATTCCTCTATCGTATAGACATTGCTTGGGTGGAAAGGCATAGCAATCATAGGGCGCACTTTGGACATATCCACTTCTATCATGCCATCATAATAGGCGATGTCTTTTGGCTGCTGTAGCGCAAAATCTTCTACTCTACCATGAATTTCATACCACTGTTTTACTTTATCATCTGTTATCCATACTGAAGATAGACAAGTGGTCTCTGTTGTCATAACATCAATGCCGTTTCTATAGTCTACGCTGAGGTTTGCAATTCCCTCGCCAAAAAATTCCATCACTTTATTTTTGACATATCCCTTTTCAAATACGGCTCCAATAATCGCAAGCGCAATATCTTGAGGACCAACCCCTGGAATTGGTTTTCCTTTTAGACAAACGCCTACCACTTGTGGGCGGTCAATGTCATAGGTCTTGCACAAGAGCTGTTTTACCAATTCTGGACCACCCTCACCAATCGCCATGGTACCAAGCGCACCATAGCGTGTGTGGCTATCAGAGCCTAATATCATTTTACCAACACCACTCATCATTTCTCTCATATACTGGTGAATGACTGCTTGATGGGCTGGTACATAAATACCACCGTATTTTTTCGCACAGGATAAGCCAAATAAATGGTCATCTTCGTTAATCGTACCGCCTACCGCACAAAGAGAATTGTGGCAGTTGGTTAATACATAAGGCATAGGAAATTTCTCTAAACCGCTTGCCCTCGCCGTCTGTACAATACCAACATAAGTGATGTCATGGGAAGCCATTCTATCAAAACGAATTTTTAAATGTTCCATATTATCTGAAGTGTTGTGGCTTTTTAATATACTGTAAGCCATCGTATTTTGAGATGCTTGTTCTTTTGTGATAGCATTTCCTGTTTTTTGTTGTAAGATTGCAGCAGCATTGCCATCATCGGCAATGATTTCTGTTCCATTTACTAAATATGCACCGCTGTCGTAAAGTTTTATCATTTTTTGTTTTCCTCCTTTGTCTAAAAATGATATGTACTATTATAGAGAAAATGTGGTTATTTGTAAATAGAAAACACTTGTATCAATATCCCACACACTCGCCCCTAATTTGTGTGACTATTGTAGATAACGGCAAAACGGCAAAAATGAAGCCATTTTGCTATTCTTTTTTATATGACACATTTTTTAGGTATTTTTAGACTATTTATAGTTTTTTTTTAAAATCTTTTATATCGTTAAAATTTTTGCCGTTTTTGCCGTCACTTGCAGTAGTGCCTAGAAAAATAAGGCTTTCAGGGACGGCAAAAATTTTTCAATTTTGCCGTGCAAATGCCGTAAATGCCGTCAGTTTCTATCGTCAAATTCTTAATATTTTCTTAAAATTAGCCATTGCTAACGGCAAAAACGGCAAAACGTCTTTATATAGTCTAGCAAAAATGCCGTTATTGTTTTCCATAATTTAGTTGTTAAAGCGCTATTTTTTAAAAAGTTATTGCTATTTACATATTGAAGTAGTTATCTATTTATGATAAAATCAGTGCAAAAAAGGATTCGGAAAAATGTTTACATTAAGGGAGTATCAGCCATCTGATTGTAAGGAAACTGCAAAACTATTTTATGAGACTGTCCATACTATCAATGCCAAAGATTATACAAAAGAACAGTTGAACGTGTGGGCAACAAAAGAAATGGACTTGCAAAAATGGAATCAGTCTCTGCTGGAGCATACTAGCATCGTTGCAATACATGACAAAATAATCGTTGGCTTTGGGGACATTGATAAAACAGGTTATTTTGATAGGTTGTTTGTGCATAAAGACTGGCAAAATAAAGGGATTGCTTGTGCGATTTGTAATGAATTAGAAAACACAACACAGGGTAAAATTGTTGCATATGTTTCTATTACAGCAAAGGGCTTTTTTGAAAAAAGAGCTTATACCGTCATAAAACAGCAACAAGTACAACGACAAGGTGTTTTGCTTACAAACTTCATAATGGAAAAAAGACAGGAGGAAAAAAATGAAACGATTTGAAAAAGTGTATGGACAAGGCGTTGTCAATTCTGCTGAAATTTGGGTAGATAAACAAACAGGGGTTAATTATCTTGTTATAACAAATGGTTGCGGTAGTGGTGTGACACCACTTTTGGACGAAAATGGGAAACCTGTTGTTACAAAAGAAATCAAAAAAGAAAAGTACTAATCAAAAAGTCGTTTTTGCATTACAAAAACGACTTTTGTTTTTCCATTTTATCAACTCTTTATTTCTTTTTTAAAATAATTGCTACAGCGCCTAAAAAAGAAAGCAATACAAGCCCTGCTGTAACAATAAAATATTTCTGCTGCTCCTCTTTTGTCACATAAACGCCCTCATATGGGTTTTCATAAATATCTCTTTGTGCTACTCTATAGTGTCTTCTTGTATTTTGGTACATAATTATCCTTCCTTTCAAATGACATTTTTTTACAGTTTGCTATTTTTTTATGCTACTGCAATAAGTATATGTAGTATACCACAATTTTATCAAAAACAGAATATGACATTTTAAAATCATACCAAAATTTTATGATTATAATATGTAAAAATTACACCATACTAACTGTAATCATAAAAGAAAGGGCGGTAATAACATGAAAAAAGTAATTATAGTATTATTTTGTAGTGGTATTTTATTAACAGGCTGTCAATCGGACACATTACAAAACAATATTTCTCAAATTCGTATTGCAAAAGCCGCTGAGCTAGAGCAGGGCAAAACAAAAACTGAAAGAGCAAAAGACATTAAACAGAGTATCCTACAGTTAGAAGATGTGGAACAAGTTGCCGTCATTATAGAGGGAAAAACAGCATTGATTGGGCTAAAGTTAAAGCAAGAATCCAAAAAAGATGTCGTACAACTAAAAGCAGAAGCGGATATGTTGGCAAAACAAGCAGATACTAATATTGATGGAACAGCAATTACAGCAAATGACAATATTACTGCTATGATAGAGGAACTCGAAAAAAGACCTTAACACGCTAACCTTATTTTTTTTAATAAAAGAAAGCACTTGTTTGACGATAGGTGCTTTTTATTTTTGTTGAATTGTGGAAAATTATGTGCTATACTGTAGAAAGAGTAGCCAAGACGGGTGGTTTATGCCCCCTCTCTAGTAAGGAAGGGGTCATCACTTTTGCTGCGCAAAAGCCAGCACTTCGTGCTGTCCGCCTGTCTTGGCGGTGAGCGGTGGTATTATGACAAAATTCGAAAAAATTTATTTATTTTTGACGATACTTATTGTCATAATTGACCTACTCTCTTATTTTAAAATGTAAGAGAAGTTTTTAGGTAATAAAAAACTACCCATCATAGCTTTCACCGAGCTAGGGTAGTCTTTAGACCAAACTAGAGAGTGAGGCAAACCACTTTGTGGTTGGCTACTCTTTTTTATAAGCAAATTATAACATGATTATTGTTATTTGTAAAGCACCAATTTTTGACGATAGGTGCTTTTTATTTTTGTTGAAAAAAAACTACCCTCACTGTTTTTGCCGAACTGAAGTAGTTTTTCTATCAAAGTAGAGCGAGAGCTTACCACTTTGTGGTTGGCTACTCTTTTTTATAAACAAATTATAATATGATTATTGTTATTTGTAAAGCACCAATCTTTGACGATAGGTGCTTTTTATTTTTGTTGAATTGTGGAAAATTATGTGCTATACTGTAGAAAGAGTAGCCAAGACGGGTGGTTTGTGTTTCCTCTCTAGTAGGAAGGGGGGTGAGGCATATGACGAAATTTGAGAAGATATATTTATTTCTGACTCTATGTTCAGTCATCATTGCTTTACTCTCTTATTTGAAATAAGAGGAATATTTGCAATAAAAAAACTACCCATCATAGCTTTCACAGAGCTAGGGTAGTTTCCACACTACACTAGAGAGTGAAGCGAACCACTTTGTGGTTGGCTACTCTTTTTTATAAGCAAATTATAACATGATTATTGTTATTTGTAAAGCACCAATTTTTGACGATAGGTGCTTTTATTATACAAAAAAGGCTTATTTTGATAGAAAAATCATTTTTTGAAAAAATTTGCAGTATTTACGACAAAAATTTTAAATTTGAAACTATTTAATAAAATTGAAAGTATTTTTTGTGTATTTGTCAATGACAAAGTGTAAAAAGCCTGCTATAATAGATGGATAGATATAACATTAAATAAATATTATATCAATCTAAATTTTATATTAAAATTAGGAGGGAACTCAATGAAAAAATATATTAGTTTTTTATTAGCAGGTGTTATGACACTATCAGCAACTGCGTCCGTTTTTGCAGCAGATTTTTCTGATATCAAAGATGTGCCATGGCCTGGTGTTGAAACATATATCAATCAAGTAGCAGACAATAGTTTAATGGTAGGAGAAAACATTGATGGCAAAATGTTTTTTAGAGCAAAAGACCCTGTAACATTAGTGGAGACTGCGCAACTTGTTTATAACTTACTCAAGGCAACAAATCATTTGGAAAATCAAACAGATACTGCCGCAAAGTGGGACAGCGTTCTAAAAGAGGCAAAGATTCCAGAGTGGGCATATACAAGTGTGTCTTACTGTTTAGAAACAGGTGTGATTACAGATGCAGAAGCAAAGGCGTTTATGTCTGGCACAACAAGCGTACAGGCGACAAGAGAGCAAGTAGCAGGTATGATTGGTAAAGCAATTGCTGGAGTAGATAGTAGTGCATCTTCCAGCAGCACAAGCACAAAATTTGGAGATAACAGTAGTATTGCAGCAGATAAAGTACCTTATATTGCTTTACTTTCTGAAAAAAGTATCCTTTCTGGTGATGATTTAGGCAATTTTAATCCAAAAAACAAAATAAATCGTGCTGAAATGGCTGTTATGATGACAAAAAGCAATGATGTACTCAAAAGTGTAACAAACACACCAGCACCTACTACACCAGAAACACCTAGCACTACAACACCTAGCACCACAACGCCTAGTACCACGACACCTAGCACTACAACACCTAGCACCACAACGCCTAGTACTACAACACCTAGTACTACAACACCTAGTACTACAACGCCTAGTACCACGACACCACCTTCAGGCGGAAGCAGCACAACACCTAGTACCACAACGCCTAATACTCCATCTATGCCAACGGTTGGTACTTTTACAGCACAAATAGAGCAAGTACAGGCGCAGGGTGATAACAAAATGTTAGCACTTTATAATGGTACACAAGTGATGGGCTATATAGGTGATAACACTGTGCCTACTACTTATCAAGATGGTACAGAGGGTACGTTTGGAGATGTCACTGTAGGAACAAGTGTAACAATAACCTATGATGGTGCGCGTATTACAAAAATGATTATCAATACTGCTCCACCAAAAAAAGATGTTGTACCTAATGAAGTATTAAAAGGCGACCTTGCGAATCTTTCAAGAGATGAAATCCGTATTGTTAAAGGGCAGCCACATTATTTTGCTAGTAATGTAGATATTACTATCAATGGTAAAAGTAAAACTGTAAGGGATTTAATAGATGAATTTGATGATAAAGATGTAGATAAAATAGAAGTTGAATTGACACTAGATTCCAAAGGAGATGTCACAAAAGTCATTGCAAAAACAAAAGAAAAGAGTTATGAGGACTCTGGCACAATCAAAAAATTGACAAAGTCAAAAATTACATTTGAAAATGGCTCAGACTATAAAATAAATGAAAAAGATGTCACTGTAAAATTTGATGGTAGTTCCTCTACACTAGAAAAAGCAATTAGTAAAATCAATGAGGCAGACAAAGATGATAAATTTACAGCAGATGTCGATATTGATAAAGATGATGACGATTATGTAGAGAGAATTGAAATCAAATCAAAATCTTCTAGCAGTAGTAAGAGCGGTAGTGGTACAATTAAGAGTGTCAGCGGCAAAAAAATTACGGTAGGAAGTAAGAGCTATACCTTAACAAGTGATACCACAATTGATATTGACGATGGTGACACCACTATCAAAAAAATAGCCGATTTGGAAACAGCCGTAGAAGATGATGATAAGACAATAGAAGTAGATGTAACAGTAAAAAACGATGAGGTTACAAAAGTAAAAGGATATGTTTCCTCAGTAAAAGGTGAACTTTATAGTGTAGATAGAGACGAAGTCACCTTAAACTTAGATTCTGGAAAATTTACATATGAATGTAAGAGCAGCGTAGACATTAGCGCTGGAAAATGCGATGATATGGACGAATTGGAAGAATATAACAAAGACCAAGGTAGAATTGAGGTTGAGTTGACAATAAATAGTAGTAACCAAGTAACCAAAATCAAAGAACGCTAAATAACCCTAAAGGCATTACAGTTTGGATAAGTATTACATTTTTCATTTACGCCCAAAATAACCAATTTCATAAATATAAAAACGGTAAAAGCCACTTTTATGCTATAAAAGTGGCTTTTGCCAATTATAAACCAAATTCCTCTTTCATATTATTTTAGGTTTTCTGGATTTAAGCACTCCAATTCTGGCAATACAAATATGCCATCTTTTCTAATTAAAACATCATCAAAATAAATTTCACCACCGCCATATTCTGGTGTCATAATCAGCACCAAATCCCAATGGATAGCGGATTTATTGCCGTTTGGTGCATCATCATAGCAATTGCCTGGTGTAAAATGGATACTGCCACTGATTTTTTCATCAAAAAGTATGTTAATCATCGGTTTTTTGATATAAGGGTTGACACCAAGTGCAAATTCGCCTACATATCTTGCACCTTCATCTGTATTAAATATTTTTTCAAGTCTCTCTTTATCATTCCCATCAAAGTCAACGATTTTACCATTTTCAAAAGTCAACTTCACATTTTGGAAGATAAAACTATTGTATTCTGATGGTGTATTATAGGTAATAGTACCATTGATAGAGTCTTTGACAGGTGCTGTATACACTTCTCCATCAGGAATATTGCAACGTCCAGCGCATTTAATAGCAGGAATATCTTTAATAGAAAAAGTAAGGTCAGTATCTTTTGCCACAAGTCTCACTTTGTCCGTTTTGTTCATTAAGGTAACCAAATTTTCCATAGCATCTGCCATTTTTTGATAGTCTAAATTGCAGACATTGTAATAAAAATCTTCAAATGCCTCTAAACTGGTGTGAGCAGACTGTGCCATAGAGTGGGTAGGATAGCGCAAAACAACCCATTTTGTATGAGGAATCCGAATATCATGGTGTACTGGCATAGAATATAATCGACTTTCTAGTGACAATTTTTCAGCAGGTACATCAGATTGTTCCGCTGAATTGTCTTCTCCACGTATACCAATGTAAGCGTCCATTTGTTTCATTCTCATACTGTCTATTTCTGCTTTTAATTTTTGCTGCTGTGCGGTTGCTCCTAAAAGCAATTCTCTATCTATGCTATTTGTACTTAACTCTACAAAAGGAATTGCCTCAATTGCATAAACTTCTTTTATAATTGCCTTTACGAGTGGAATAGGGTGTACACCATGACAACTAATAAGCACTTTTTCATCTTTTTGTAAGCGGCAAGAATGGTGTACTAATTGTTTTGCTAGTGTTTTGATTCTTTCGTCCATGTTTTGATTTCTCCTTTTTCTTTTTATAACACACTTAGTATTTTACTAATTATAGCAAAAAATACAACAAAATGCGAAAAAGCTCAGGAACTTATCCACAAGCTCTTATAGAATTTACATATTTTGAAGCATTTTTTCTAGTAATTCACTGGAATTTGCCGCAGCGATTTTTACAAATTGGTTGTAGTCAAGATGTGCTTTGTCTTCTGCATCATCTGAGATAGAGCGTATAATGACAAAAGGAATCTGATTGATATAGCAAGCGTGTGCAATTGCTGCACCCTCCATTTCGGCACAATATCCCTTGACGTTTTCCCATATTTTTTGTTTGCCCTGTTGTGTGCTAATAAATTGGTCGCCACTGGCAATTCTTCCTACAAATACATTCGCCTTTGATGTCAATGTTTCGCCTGCCTTTTTTGCTAATGCAATCAATGTTTTATCTGCTTTAAAATAGCTTTCTTCCATACGGGGAATCATGCCAATTGGGTCACCAAATACAGAAGTATCCATATCATGCTGTACTGCATCTTCAGAAATGACAATATCACCTATAGATAGCTCTTTATATACTGCACCTGCTACGCCTACGTTGATAACACAATCTACAGCAAATGCATCTATCAATACCTGCGTACAAAGTGCTGCATTGACCTTACCAATACCACTTTTTACGAATACAATATTTTTATTTAATAACTTTGCTCTGTAAAATGTCAAGCCAATACGCTGCTCTGTTGCGAGAATGTCTGCTTTTTGTAATAATAATTCGATTTCTTCTTCCATTGCTCCTATAATACCTATGTTTTGCAATCTGATTCATTCCTTTCTGTATCACAAAAAAATATATTAAAACTTCTTTATTTTAACATACTTTTGTGCTACCATACAATAAGTAAAAAAGGAATACAAAAAAGGGGGAGGTTTTCTATGAGAGATATCATTTGTTTTCACAATCCAGACGAAAGCAATGGCTATTTGAGCAACTGGTTTTTAAGTGATATGGTAATAGATGGAATAAAGTTTAGCTCTATGGAACAGTACATGATGTACCAAAAAGCAAAGACATTTCACGACATGGACACAGCAGAACAAATATTAAAAACAGCAAATGCTGGCAAAATAAAATCCTTAGGGCGTTCTGTCAAAAATTATAATGATACAATTTGGAATGGTGTCAGACAAATTGTTGTTTATCAGGGACTATATCAAAAGTTTAAACAAAATGATACATTACTCAAAAAATTACTTCAAACAAACAATGCGATTTTAGCAGAATGTGCTGTACAGGACAAAATTTGGGGAATTGGGCTATCTATGACAAATGAAGCACGTTTTGATATGCAACGATGGAAAGGACAAAATTTATTGGGCTTTGCTCTTATGATGGTAAGAGAGGCACTCAACACATAAATCATATTATTTTAGCGTATGTATAAGGAAAACATATCAGAAAGGTAAAATTCTATGAAACCGATTATAGCCATTACACCAGACTACAGTTATGAGTTACAAAAGTATATTATCGCACAACAATATGTGCAGGCAGTCAAAAAAGCGGGAGGATATGCCATAGCGATATTTGATGACAGTGATTTTTCAGACAGCATAGATGGCATTTTACTGACAGGCGGTGGAGATGTCAACCCGCTTTTGTTTGGAGAAGAACCGATTACAGAAAATGGTGAAATTTCTCCTTTGCGGGACGATTTTGAATTTGCTTTATGTCAGTGGGCAATTTCTAAAAAAATACCCATACTGGGCGTTTGTAGAGGAATGCAAATATTAGCACTATGTTGTGGTGGTAGTATCTACCAAGATATTTATACGCAAACCAATACCAATATCAAACATATGCAAAAAGCGCCACGTTTTCAAGGTACCCATACAATAGACATTGCACAAGATAGCATATTATATGATATTGCGCAACAAAAAAGCTGTATTGTCAATACTTTTCATCATCAGTCCGTCAAACAAGCAGGAGAACAATTTTTGGTTTCTGCAAGGAGCAGAGATGGTTTAATTGAAGCAATAGAACATAAAACATTGCCTTTTGCGGTGGGGGTACAGTGGCACCCAGAAGTAATGACAGAAGATGTCATACAGCAAAAACTATTTCAAATATTGATACAAAAAGCGGCATTACATAAGAGGAGGGTAAAGTAATTGTCAGAATTTTTAGCATTATTTTCAGAAAGAAACATTGAAAAACTGTTAGCACTTGGTTATAAAATATTTTATTGTTTTGTGGTACTGATTGTTTGTCTTTTTTTAGTACAGCTTAGCAGAAAGGCAGTCAAAAAGTTTTTGATGAAGCAAGCCGCAAACAATAAAATGCCTGTTGATGAAAGAAAAGCAAATACCGTTTATTCTATCGTATCAAGTATTATAAAATACTTGCTGTATTTTATTGCATTTTGTACCATATTGACACAGTTAGGCGTGGAAAAGAGTTCTTTAATTGCTATTGCTGGTGCGGGTTCTGTTGCCATCGGCTTGGGTGCGCAAAATGTAATACAAGATATGTTAGATGGTTTTTTTATCCTTTTTGAAGACCACTTTGGCATAGGCGATATTGTAGAAATACAAGGAAAAACGGGTACAGTTGAAGCAATTACCATGCGTACTACTAAAATAAGAGATGGTAATGGCGCAGTACATATTTTTCCAAATGGTTCTATTGGCACAATTACCAATTATTGTAAAGACTATATCAATGCGATTGTAGATGTGGGTATTGCCTATGAACAAGATATACAACAAGCGATTGATGTACTGCAAAATGAAATGGATAATATCAAAGAAATTCCACAGATATTAGAAACACCACAGGTTCTGGGAGTAGTAGACTTGGGAGATTCTGCTGTTACAATACGTATTGTAGCAAAGTGTGAAGTAAAACAAAATTTAGCAGTAGAAAGAATGTTGCGCTTGCGTATTAAAAATAGACTAGATAAAGAAAATATTAGTATACCATTTCCACAGACAATGGTGCATATTGCAAAATAAAATAAAATAAAACAAAATGAAAGGAAGATAGCAATGAATTTTTCAATAGGTGATAAAGTACAAATGAAAAAACCACACCCTTGCGGTGGCAACGAGTGGGAAATATTGAGAGTAGGCATTGATTTTAGAATAAAGTGCTGTAAATGTGGTCATCTTGTTCTGTTGCCTAGACAAAAATTTGAAAAAGGTGTTAAAAAAATATTAGAACAAACAATACCACAAAATGATTAAAGAAATATATTGTTGAATTGTGTAAAATTGTGTGCTATAATGGCAGCGAGTAGCCAAGATGGGTGGTTTATGCCCTCCTCTACTAAGAAAGGGGGGCGA
>CAMXTM010000018.1 GCA_947246775.1 uncultured Clostridium sp.
GGATAGGACGTAAAAGAACAATAAAGGCATTTTGTAGGGCAAAAAGGAATCCCAATATACAAACTCACATCATTTTGCTTATTTTTAGACAATATATCTCTTTCTGCTTTTGCTACTTCCAATGATAAAATTGCCTTTTTTTCTGTTACATCATAGCCATTTATAAAATAATCTAAACACTGTTTATCTGTATATCCCTTGTCTAATAGCTCATTAATTGTTTTTGCTGGGCGCACACCTGTTACAAATCCCCACTGTGGGTATATTCCTGTTATTTGTTTTAATAAATGATAAATGGAGCATTTTATTAACCTTTTTTTCTCTTTGGTAGACAGTTCTATCACATCATACTCTACTACTTCTTTTTGTTCTTGTACTCCATTTTTATAATATATTGCAGTCACTTGTTTTTCACACAATATGCTTTCTATTGTAATGCCTTCTTGTTGTGGCTGCTCTACAACATAATAGTGCAAATTAGGGTAAAATACTTGTATCATTGTCTGCACATCATGCTCCAAAGTATGCCCCTTTACTATAAAATATATCATTGCTTTTTCTCCAAATTAAAATTTCTTTTCGCTATCCAACAATATTGTCACTGGACCATCATTTATCAGTTCTACTTGCATATACGCTTGAAATTGTCCTTGCGCTACTTTTTTAATTGGCAATGTCTTTGCGTGTGCTATCAATTTATCAAAGATGCCACTTGCTACTGCTGGTGCTGCCCCGCTAGAATATCCAGGACGTCTACCTTTTCTTGCATCTCCATACAATGTAAAGTTTGGCACAATCAAAAGTTCTCCCTCTATATCCAGCAATGACAAATTCATTTTGCCTGCTTCATCTTCAAAGATTCTCATATTGATGACTTTATCCAGCATATATTCTATTACTTTATCATCATCACTTTCCATCATGCCAAACAGCACCATAATACCCTTGCCAATTTCTCCTATTACTTCTCCCTCTACTGTTACACTTGCCTTTTGTACTCTCTGCAATACTGCTCTCATCTTTTTCCTCCTATTAGTTCGCTACACGCTCTATTTCTAAAATATCATTTAGTTTCATCAGTCTTTTAATAATTTTTTCTAATTGTTCTTTGCCTTTTACTTCGATTGCTACATCAAAGATTGCTGTTGTTTTTGTTGTTTTAATCGTAAGTGATTTTACAGAAACATCTTCATCATTAAATACTTTAGATACTTCCAACATTAAACCAACTTTTTCTGTACCTACAATACGCATAGCGGCAAGATAGGACACATTCGCCATGCCTTTTCCTTCTACGTCCCATTCTGCTTCAATTAGTCTATGTCTATCATCTTCTGTTAAATTCATTACATTGATACAGTCTGTTCTGTGTATCGTAACACCACGCCCCCTTGTGACAAATCCTACAATTTCATCACCAGGTACAGGATTACAACACTTTGAAAATCTTACAGCAACATCGCCTATGCCTTTTACAACAACACCACTTTTACTTTTATGTCTTTCCAATTTTTGCGCTACATCACTATTTAGTGCATTAAGCAATATATTTTTTTCTTCTTCCTTTTTCTTTTCTCGCAAATATTCTTCAATAAGTCTATTTGTAACCTGTCCCTCTTTGACTCCACCATGTCCTACTGCGGCACAAAGAGCGTCCCAATCTCGAAAGCCAAATTTATTTAATACAATTTGTTGCCATTCTGTTTTTAAAAGTTCCGATGGTACATAGTTTTTCTTTTTAATATCTTTATCAATTAGTTCTTTGCCCTTTAATATGTTTTCTTCTTTAAGTTCTTTTTTAAACCAGTGATTGATTATGGTTCTAGCCTGCGAACTCTTTACAACACTTAACCAATCCCTACTTGGACCTTTTGAATTTTGTGATGTCAATATTTCAATTCTATCACCATTTTGTATCGCATATTCTATCGAAACCATTTTATTATTGACTCTTGCTCCTACCATTTTATTGCCTACTGCACTGTGTATCATATAGGCAAAGTCAATCGTTGTAGAACCTTTTGGCAAACTAATTACTTTTCCTTGTGGTGTAAAAGCATATACTTGGTCATTAAATATATTCAAATCTAATTTGATGGTATCTAAATATTCTTTGTTGTCTGCCATATCTTGCTGCCATTCCAATATCTGTCTTAACCATGCTAATTTTGCTTCTTCTCCGCCGCCTTTTTTGTTTGCCTTATTTCCCTCTTTATATTTCCAATGTGCTGCTATACCATATTCACTTGTACGATGCATTTCCCATGTCCTAATTTGTACTTCAAAAGGCTCTCCCTCTGGACCAATTAATGTGTTATGCAATGACTGGTACATATTTGGTTTTGGCATCGCAATATAATCTTTAAATCTCCCTGGCATAGGTGTATACATTGTATGCACAACACCCAACACACCATAGCAATCTCTTACAGTATCTACAATCGCCCTTACTGCAAACAAATCATAGATTTGGTCTAATGTCTTATTTTGATTAACCATTTTTTTATAAATACTGAAAAAATGTTTGCTTCTTCCCTCTACTTTTCCTTTTATACCAGATTGCGCCATTCTTCTTTCTAAATCATCTACAATCGATTTTACAAAATCTTCTCTTTCTATTTGTTTTCTTTCTATTTTTTCTTTTAAATCATTATAGGCATCTGGATTCAAATACTTAAAACATAGGTCTTCCATTTCTATCCTAATTTTAGAAATACCCAATCTATGAGCCAAAGGTGCATAAATATCAAGCGTTTCTTGTGCCTTTTCTTTCTGTTTTGCTTCTGTCATATAGTTTAATGTCCTCATATTATGCAGTCGGTCAGCTAATTTTATCAATATGACTCGAATATCTTTTGCCATAGCCATAAACATTTTTCTATAGTTTTCTGCCTGCATTTCCTCTTTTGTAGAATAAGAAAGTTTTCCCAGTTTTGTAACTCCATCTACTAAATTTGCTACTTCCTCACTAAATAGCCTTGCAATATCTTCATAAGTATATTGTGTGTCCTCTATTGTATCATGCAATATTCCTGCTGTAATACTCTCTTTGTCCAGTTCTAGCTCCGCTAGTATATAGGCAACTTTTAAAGGATGTATAATATACGGTTCTCCAGATTTTCTTTTTTGGTCTTTATGTGCCTCTACTGCTAAATGATATGCTTTTTCAATCATATCAAATTCCTTTGTTGGGTGATAGGTATTCATTTTTTCTATTAGCTCTTTGTATAATTGTTCTTCTATCCTCACAAAATCACCTCTCAAATTGTATACAAAAAAGTATTTACCCCAAATCATTATTCTATTAGTTAATTTTACTCTCTAATTAGAGTTTAAATATTATTATAATTATTTATTCCATTACTTTCAATAGTGTCATACTTCAATTTATGATATTTTTTCAAAATATCCCTTATCATATTTTAATGACAATATCCTTTTTACTTTTTCATTTAGTTCCTGTTCAGACAATATCCCCTCTTTTACCGCATTACACACATTATAATAAGATTGTTCTAAATCATAAGGCATAAGCGCCATATCTGCTCCCGCTTTAAGCGCTAAAAGAGAGCTATCTTGTTCATTATATTTTGTTACTGCTCCCATATCTAATGCATCTGTAATAATAATTCCCTCAAAATTTAATTGATTCCTTAATTGCTCTGTTAACATTTCATAGGACAGTGATGCTGGAAAATTATCCGTTGTCGCATTTGGTGTAGTAATATGTCCCGCCATAACAAAATCAATATTTTGTTCTATCAACTTTTCAAATGGTACCCACTCCGTTTGTTTCATTTCTTCTAATGTATGATTCGCAACAGCAATCCCTTCATGACTATCCTCTACAGTATCTCCATGCCCAGGAAAATGCTTTGCACAAGCACTAATACTTTCTTCTTCTAATCCTTTTGCAAACGCTGCTGCCATTTCTGCAACTACTTCTGCATCACTAGAAAATGCCCTATCTCCTATTACTGTATTTTGTTCATTTGTATTGACATCTGCCACTGGCGCAAAATCTACATCAAATCCCAGCTCTTTTAATTCCTTTCCTATTGTTTTTCCTGCTTCATATGCTTGGTTTGTATCATTTGTATCACCAATTTTTCTTGCTGCTGGAATATCTGCTACTTCCAATTTGCCACTTGTATGAAGCCTACTTACTCTACCCCCTTCTTCATCTACACCTATAAATAATGGTATATCACTATGATTTCTATAATCTAGTATAAGCTGCTTTGTTTGTTCTTCTGTATCAATATTTTCCCCAAACAATACCACACCTCCTATATGATACTGTTGTATTGCCTTTCCTATTTCTTCATTCCATACTGTAATGCCTACATTTTCATTATCTCTACGAAATGCACAAAAAAACAGTTGTCCTACTTTCTCCTCTAATGTCATTTCTGCTATCTTTTTCTCCAAAAATTCCTCCCTCGTATATTCTTTTGTATCTTCTGATACTACCTCTTGTGCTGTATCCTCTGACAATACCTCAACTTGTTGTTTACAACCCAAAAGTCCTATACACATACTAAATACTAACAGTACATAAATGACTGCTCTTTTCATAAAATTCCCCCTTTGTTAATTCCTAAAAATTAATATAATTTCATTATATCCTCAATCTATCAAAAAGTATAATATTTTTTTACTTCTACTTTTTCAATAAAAAAACGTGCTGAATTATCAACACGCCCTTTTATTTATATATCCCAATATCTAACATCATCTTCCCTCAAATCAATATATCGGAATTTTTTTCTCTTTAACTGTCCATATGTATAAGGCTTAAATTCTCCATACAAATTATATCTCAATGTTACATCAAGTGTTATATTCGCTGGTATCATTTTTCTAACCGTTTTTATAATCTCTTGTTGTAACTGTTTTTTAATCAATCTAATTTCAATATGCAAATAATATAAATCATACTGCATATCTACTTTTACATTATCTTTATCACAGATTCCCTCAAGCCAATCCAATAAATGAAAATAGGTATACGGTCTATGGTGATTCCACAAAAAAAGTACCCTTTGCCTAAAATCTTCTAAACTTTCGTCTCCTTCTCTTACAATATTTAACAGCTTTGCTCTCCTTATTAAGCCTCTTTCTGTTGCTGTTATAATCCATTGGTCAGCTTCTAAGTCCTCTTTTGCTTTTCTTTCTTCTTCCAATATAGGTGACTCTATTTCTGCCAATATTTGAAATTCTCTTGTATCTTTTACAAAAGGTGGCAAGTATTTTTCATATGTCTGCTTCATTTTGTCACCACACTTTCTAAAAATGGAATTTCATCATACTCTAATATATAATTTTGACTTCTTCCATTTATTTTCGTATCTTGTACATCAATTACTCCATCTGCATCTAAAGCACGTGATTCTAAATAACTAATCCTAACTGTCAAATATTCCATATCTGCCCACTGTTTTCTCAAATTTGAAAAGTAATCTTCTATAGAATTAGTAATATTTTCTGTTACTTTTGCTCTATTTGTACCATCTTTCAAAAGTAATGTCATTTCAATATGACATTGCACTTCTTTTGCTCCCTCAACTGTTACTTTATGCCCTACTGGTGCTATGCCATAGCCCAATCCCCTTTTCTCTGGGTCTATTGTCTGCTGTATCTTCTCAATCTCTCCCTCTGTTGGCGCATTATAATTTCCATCTACTATCGTTAATTTTACTGTTCCCCCTCCTGCCCACACAGGCGTTACTTTTACTCCTCCTACTCCCTTTAATGCCATTACTTTTATTTTATAATCTTCTATATTTCCTCCAAATGTATCTGTATTAAAACTACTATAATATCTTTTTCTCAAACTCTCATCTGATTCCTCATCTTCTCCCTCCGTTAATAATTCTATCAATTCTCCTTTTGCTAATCCCTCTATATAGGTAATTGGTACTAAATCACCCAAGTATTGATTCCCTACTTCTCCACTTGTTTCACACTCTAATATATACTGTCCTGCTATATTCGTTTTCTCTATTACAACATAATTTAATTCCTCTAAATTAAATCTTATTCCTATAGGTATATTACAACCTTTGCCATTACTATCTACAAAATTCCCCAAAAAAGTCGCTTTTGTTCCCTCTTTCCTAAAAACTCCCCTTTCCATACACCGTCTTGTCAAATCTTCTTCTGTTGCTGTATCCCCATATGTACGATTTTCTAACATCTTTAAATCTGTATAAAATATCGCTGTTTCTGCTGCATTTGGCGCAATCGCATCAAATATAATACTTCCTTGTCGTCTATCCCTTTTTTGACTTACTTGCTCCAATTTTTTCTCCATCAATTCATCATAACTTTCATACATCAAATATCAACCTGCCTTTCTACTTCCAATGTCCCAAATATAGTATGTACTTTAAACTTTACTTCTAAACTGCCCTTTCCCCCACTAAATTCAAAATCTGTTACTGCCTTTATTCTATCATCTGCAAGCAGCGCTTCTTCAATCCTCTTTTTAATTTCTGGTATGACATAGCTCTTTGCTCTACCAAACAAATTCCTCATCTCCATACCATATTCCCAATTATATATTTCATACTGATACCTTTCTGTAAACAATATCTTATATACAGCCTGTTTCATTGCTTCTAATTCATCTACTGTCCCTGATACAATCTCTTTATCTTGCTGCACTCGATAGGTTAATGTGGGTATTGTTTGTATTACTATATTATTATTCATCTCTATTTTTGTTTCTGGTGTCAGCTTCATTCTCTGCCATCTCCTCCCCTACTCTATCCAATACAACATATCTTTGCCCACCTGTCATCTTCATCAATATTACTCTTTCTCCTTTTTTTAATTCTTTTTCTATTATAATCTCATAATGTTCCCATATATCATTACTATCCTTTTTCCTCATATAAAAACTTTCATAATGTTTCGTTACATTCTGTGACAATACTAAAAAAGGTTCTGTTAATTCTAATTTTTGTTCTAACATAATTTTTATAGGTTCTGTTTCTGTTACAGTCCCATAACAAATATCAGCTAAATTCTCTTGCTGTAGTACATCATAAGCTAATAATTTTACCGCTTCTAACATATCTGCTTTTCTCCATTTCATATTTTTAATGTATTTCTTCTCAAGCTTCTTTCCCTTTGTTCCAACAGTCTTTCTGTCATATTCAAAAATATACTATCTATATTGATACTTTGTTCTCCATTTTGTATTTGCTCCCTTTTTTGCTTTTGTTCCTCTTTTTCAGCTAAACTATTTTTTACTATATTTTTTACCATTTCTACATCTATTTTTTGACTTTTTTCTGTTATTTGTTGTTCTTCATATTTCTGCCATACACTCTTTTCTTTTTTACTATCATTCGCAAAATATTCTCTCGTTTTTGGCAAAATATTTTCTACTTCATTCTCTTGCATTTGTTTTACTCTATATTCTTTTTCACTATCATAATTGATATTGTCATATTGCTCTAAAGCACTTTCTCCCAGCCAAAAAATAGATTTTATTTTTCTTTCCTTTATCTCATTATTTAAAAAGTTTCCATAACTCCAAAAATCATTATTTTTTAGTTCTCCTTTTTTTTCTCTTACATCAATCATTTTGTCTTTTTCTTTTTTATAGTAATTTTCCTTTTTTACTTCTTCCTCTTTTGTTATAAGATATTGCTGCTCCTTTACATTATTATGATACTTTTCAAGTGCTTTCTCCTTTTTCCATATACTTTGTTGCTGTTGTTCATCTTTCCTTTGTTGTTCTATTCCTTTTCGCTCTTGTTTTTCCTCTTGTTTTATTTTTTCATATTCTTTTTGTTTTTCTTTCTTTTCTTTTTCTTGTATAGCATATCTATTTTGTTTCTCAATATCATATTGTTTTTGTTCTTCTATTTTATATTGTTTTTCTATATCATATCTTTGTTGTCTTTGCTTTTGTCTTTGATACTGTTCTTCATATTCATACTGCTTTTGATATTTCTTTTTTTCTCTTTTTTTATACTGTTCTTGTTCTTTATCAAAAATAATAGCCCCTTTTTTTTGATTATCTACCATATTTTTATCAAATAAATGGATTCTTTCATTTTGATTATTTTCTACATATTCTAAAGTACTCTTTTGTTTACTTTTTACTTCTTTTAAAGTGTTTTTTTGGTATTTTTCATATCCTACAATATCATTTTTATCAGAAATTATTTTTTTTATATTTCTTTTTTTATACTCAACATTTTCTTCCCACCACATCAATCCTTTTTTTTGTTCTTCTTGTTCTCTATACCAATTCCAAAAAAATGGATTTTCTTTCTCATATCTCAAAACTTGCTTACCATAAAACATTAACACAATTACATCACCTCTTTTGTTCTAACTCCAAATCAACAACACTTTCTATAAACATTCTTTCTACTAAATCTAATTCAAAAAACTGCTTAGGCAATATATGAAAATGTCGGAGGGCATACCCTGCATAATCTGCTCCTTTTTTGCCCTCCTTTATCGCTTTTTTATATCTCTTTTTATATCCTCTTTTCTTTCTTCAAAACAATTCTGTTCTTTTACTGTTTTCAAAAGTATCATATATTCTCCCATTGTTAGCATCTCTTTTAACACTTCATCAGCTCTATTACAGCCATAGCTTCTCAAAAGTCCCTCATCATTCAAATTTGGTACTTCTACACAATTTGCACACAGCCTACCCCAATACTGCTCTATTTCTTCTGTTGTATCTCCATTTTTTATCTTTTGATGTTCTCTCTCTTTTAATGCTTTTATTTTCCACTTTAAAGCCTCTCCATTTTCCCCTATAAATCTCTCAGATACTACTATCTCTTTTGCTTCTGGCAAGTATTGTTCCTCTATCAATTCTATTCCTCCATTCTTATCCACAAATCTGCTTTATATCCTCCATTAAAAAAATGGTAAACTCCCTTTTCTATCACATACATTCCTTTTAAACTAATTTCAGCCAGCTCTGGCAACTCCACACAAACAGATTCTCCTGCTCTTAAAATGATTTCTTCTGACACCTGTTTTAACACTAATGTCTTTTTTACTCGGCACTTTTGCGCTAAAAATGTATCCCCTATCACTTTCATATCATATTGTGTTAATCTATGGTCTACTCTTTGATAATAAAGCAATCTTCCCCATTTTTTTACTTCTTCTGCTCTCTCATCTCTATATGACAATTTTTCTGTTTCCAATCTCCCCGCCTGAAACAATTGCACACCATTATAAGTATCCTCTGATATATCTGTTACATAAATATAGTCTTCTATACTTCCATCACACTGCAACACCTCATTCGTTACCATATCCTTTTTTTCTTTTAACGTCAGTTTTCCTCCATCATCATAAAAAAAATATTCTTTCCCTGTTTCCTTTCTAGTTAGTTCTAATGCAGTTTCTATCATATCCCACAATGTTTCTCCTTCCTCTATTCTTTGTGGAATTTGCCACCCTGTATCACAAATATTTCCTACTTCTAATCCATAGTCACTCGCAATCATCTTTATCAATTCTGATGCTTTTTTATTATAGTAAACATAGGTATCTTTATTTTGTACCAAATAAAAAAACTGGTCATATGCTATTACTGTTATAATTTGTTTTGATGTCCTACTTTTTTTCATTATCCAACCTGAAAAAAATATTTCTCCCTCTACAAAAAATTGTATCTGGTCTCCCTCTACAAATTCTACAATCCCATCTCTTATGATACTACAAGTCATTTTTCCACAAGTTCCCAACACACTATTCTCAATTATTACTTCTTCTTCCAACAAACTTGTTGCATCATACACCTTTTCATTATTCTTTATAAGCATTTTTATTTCCATATGTATCACCCCAAATGCAATATCTGCCCTACTTTTATACTATTTGGATTTACAATATTATTTTTCTGAGCAATTTCATTATAGCGACTTCCATCATTTAGCATCGTTTGTGCAATTTTCCAAAGCGAATCCCCCACCTTTACTATATAAGTATTAGGTATCTCTTTTCCTTCTCTCTTTGCTCCAAATTCTTCCAATATAGTCTGTTCTCCTTTTTTCTCCATTTTATATGTCGTAGAACTGATTTTTCTATACTCTTTTAAATTGATTTCTACCCAAAAATCTCCTTGCTCTCCTCCTCTTTCTACTACTGTATATTCCTCAAAAGACACATCTATATTTCCACTAAACAATTCACTGCCATCTGCTAATTTTCGAAATACTATCAGACTAACTGGTTTTTTACTCATTTTATACTGTCTAAACTGATTCAAATAAAATATTGGTGCTTTAAAACTTCCCTCCGTTTGCACAAAACTATACTGTACTGCTGGCAAAAGCACTGTAAACGAAATTCTCCTCAATCCAATATCTTTTAATATACTTCCTGCCCCTATATCAACCAAGTCTACTCTTTCACTTTCTCCTCCTACCTTTGTAACCAATTCTGATGGTGCTACTGGCAGCAATATTTGTTCTCCATTTTGTTTGAAATAAAACCGATACATTCTTTCTCGCCCCCTCCTTTTATCTCATTTCTTCCACAATCCTTTTTAATTTCTCATACTCTCCCGCTGTCAGCATTTCCAATAGCAATCCCTCTCTCCCTACTACATGATAGCGATTTTGCAATTCTATATCATTCAGCTCTGGAAACACAACACTTTCTGTTAACACCATTACTTCATAAAAATTCTGCTCTTTCTCTTTATTCATCGCTCTACACTTTTTTAATATCATTTCATTCTCTTTTTGCATAAGTGGTCTTATCTCCCACTCAACTACTTCCCCTTGTTCATCTTTTAATCTCTCAGAAATTACTACTCTTTTATTTTCTATCTCTTTTCTATTTTGTTTATAAAATCTCTCTATCACTTTTTTTCTTCCCCTTTTAACTATATAATATTTGTCCCCCATCTTCTCAGATGGAGGACTCATTTTATTTATTACAATTCTTGAAATGCTTCCAGCAAATCTGCATCATTAAATGTAAATGTCAGCACTTCATCTAATGCCTCTTTCTCTACATCTAATTTTGTAATATACATACTATCAATATTAACTCCCTTTAACAACACTGTCTGTTTCCCTGTTTCACTGGTTGGGTCTTCATTCGTAATCAGTAGCTCAAAATAGGTATCTACCCCATTTTTCATATACTCCAACATCACTTGTCTAAACAAACTTGAAACATAATACACTTCCATCGTTCCAGTTCCTTTCCACCCTCCAGCTTTATGCTGTTTTGATGTCAGCCCCAATATTGGTATCTCCGATTTCGTTTTCTCAACTTTTGCCTCTACATTCTTTGCTTGCATTATTTCATATCTATTCCCATCAATTAACGCAAAACAAGTTCCCAATGCTCCACTAATTGTATCCTTTGCTCTCAAATATGCCATATCTTAATCCCCCCTTTTTTAAATAACTTCCACTTTCATATACAGTTTTTCCATCGCATCTGTTGGTTTTACTTTCTCATACACCACAACATCTTGCTTTTCTACTCCCTGCATAATCGTAATGTCATCTGGTTCAAATCCCTCTATTGCTTCTATACCCTCCAGCTGCTCATGATACTGTATCAATTCCGCCTTTAACAAGTTTCTACCATTATCATTATTACTTTGTTTTCCCAAATAATACTGGCTAAATATTCTCGCTACGTCATTCGCTATAGAGTCCAACACCCTTATTACTCTATTACTTGAAAAATCACTATTCTTACTACTTTCAAAAGATGTAAATGTATTTATATCTCTCAATACTCTAATATCATCTCCATCTTCATAATACAAAAATTCTCCCTTTTTCAATCCCTCTACAAATCGTGATTTTTTATATTTCGCCTTAACGCTATATTCTCCATTATATTTCCTATTCGTTACACTCTCATTTACTTCTGCTCCTGCTTCTGCTCCCGCTGTCCAATACACAAGTCCTGTCTTTTCTTCCTCTGTCTCATTTGTTACAGACACAACTCCCTCAAAATCAGCTTGAACATAGTCAAAAAGCACTGTCACAAATTTGGGTCCTTCGTCATCTCTCAATCTCTTTGTAAATGCTGTAAACAATCCTTTTGTTACATTATCTTCCCCCGCATAGGCAAGTACATTAAAGTTCTCCTTTTCTGCCTGCTCCAAAAAGTTCGCATAGTCATTTCCGGTTAGTTCTCTATTTGTACCTCCCTCCAAGTTAATGCCCGCATTTACTTCTAATGCCCCTATTCCTTTAAATCTTACATATGTATTCTCTTTTAATTCTTCTACTGTGTTTACTGTCTGTGTATCCTGCAACACCAAATCCAAATACGTCTTTACATCAAATGCTGTTTCATCATCTATATTTTTTGACACAACTATTTTAATATCATTTCCTCTTATGCCACCATACAACGCCTCTACGCTACATTCTCCTATCTTTACACTCGCTTTTTCTCCACTATTACAGCGATACAACAGCGCCTTTTTTGCATACAAAAACAATTCTCTTAGTGGTTTCATTTTCTCATGGGTATAATCATAGCCAAAGATACTTTGCGCTTCTGTTTGAAAATCTTGCGCTTCTACTACCATCATACCATCTTTTCCCCAATCTAATTCTATTGCCATACACACAGTACCTCTTTCTCCCAATGTCCCCATCGCTCTTGGCTGTGACACAAAATTGATATATGCTCCTGGCAACACTTTATTTTGTACTAAATAAGTACCTCCTCCTAATGCCATAAATTATTTTCTCCTTTCTCTTTTTCCATCTAAATAGATTCTTATTTTTCTCTCGGCTTCTTCTTTACTATACAATTTTCCCTCTTTTAACACTGCTTGTACTACATCTTTACTCCATTTTAAATTCTTACTCCCCAAAAATTGCCCTTTTGTAAATCTCTTTTTTTCTTCTACCATTTTTACAAAATTCCTCTCTTTAAACTAATTTAATACCCTACTACTTTTTTTCCATTATGTTCTAATCTCTCCATTTTTCTCTCATCGGCAATAGGCTTAATTTGAACATAATAAACTACCTCAAAGCAGAATCCTTTTTCTGTCATTCTATGTTGCATTTTTTTTGCCAAAAATTCATTTCCTTGCTCTCCTACCATTGACAACACATCATATAACATTTCCGCTTTCTCTACACTCTCCGCTTTTGCTCTCTTTTCTACTCCCTCCCTATATTCTACATTAATACTAATCCATTGTTCTCGTCTCCCTCCCAAAAGTGGTTTCTGTTCCACACTTTGTATACTTACCCCAAAGCAGCGGTTTTCCCCCTTTTGTGGCACTCTCTCCCCATACACTTCAATATCACAAAATTCTTCTGCAATCGCTTTAATTACCATCTCTTTTAATATCTGCAAAATTCCTTTTTTCATATCGCTTTATCCCCTTATACTACATCTTCTCTTTTTAATGCTATTTCATTATGTGTACTATAACTCACCATCTCTCCTACACAACAGAATGTTACATTTTCTCCATTTTCTTGCTTCACTTCTATTTTACTTCCAGACACTATTACATCTTGTTTTCTAAACAGCAATATGGCATTATACACTACTTCCGCAGGTAAAACTCCCTTTACTATTGCCGTTTTTGGACTCATACACAATCTACATGGCAATTCTTTCCTTTCTTCCTTTTCTACAACTAATGTTTCTCCCCAATTTTGTTTTTCTTTTTCCCATTCTTTTACAAAACATTTTTGATTAAAAAATCGCTCTACATCTTTTATTATTTTTTCTATTTATATTCCCCTCCTCGCCCATCTCCTAATTATTACCATCTCATTTTTCGAAACTGATTTAACTCTTCCTGAAATGGCTCAAGCAATGCTTTCTTATACTCTTTCCAATTACTTACCTCACTCTGATAAGTAATAGAAACATTTCCCTCTTGTATACTCTTTATAGCAGAACTTTCTCCTTTTTGTGCATAGCTTCCATTATCCAAAAGCATTATAGCAATCTCAACACAAACATTTTTTAATTCTCTTGGTACTTCCTCTATGCAGCAATAGCCTTTTATCATCTCAATACTTCTCTCACTTACAAAAAGCAATGTTTCTTCTTTTTCATCAAATTCTTCTTTTTTTTCTGTTTCATCTACTTCTTCAGTTTCTTGTCCTGCTTCTTCTGATTCTTCTACTTTATCATTTTTACGTAACTGCTTTATTTTATTATATACTTCCTCTGCTGTCACAAAAAATAACTCATTTTTTTATTAATTATTGTTCACTTTTATAACTCATTTACTTCATATTAAT